>CACDNT010000005.1 GCA_902554195.1 uncultured Pelagibacteraceae bacterium | reverse complement strand
CAACCTCTAACAACTGAATAAGAATAGTGATAGTATCCTCCACCATTAGCACAACTACCCATTGATATAACATATCTTGGCTCAGGCATTTGATCATAAACTTTTCTTAGCGCTGGTGCCATTTTGTTAGTTAAAGTACCAGCGACAATCATTACATCAGATTGTCTTGGTGAACCACGAGGTGCCGCACCAAATCTTTCTAAATCATATCTGGGCATCGCTGTTTGCATCATTTCAACAGCACAACAAGCAAGACCAAAAGTCATCCAGTGTAATGATCCTGACCTTGACCAATTTATTAAATTATCTAAAGATGTTGTAATAAAACCATTCTTACTGAAATCTTCAGCAAGTTGTTTAAACTCTTCCGGAACTTGATCTATCTTATTATTCATTTAAAAAAAATTTATTCCCAGTCTAAAGCACCTTTTTTCCATTCATAAATAAATCCAATAGTAAGTATGAATAAGAAAATCATCATTGAGGTAAAACCTAAAATTCCAATATTTCCTAAAGAAATTGCCCACGGAAATAAAAATGCTATTTCAAGATCAAAGATTATAAAAAGTATAGCAACCAGATAAAAACGAACATCAAATTCCATTCTAGAGTCTTGAAATGGTTCAAATCCACATTCATAAGCTGATAACTTCTCTGGGTCTGGATTTTTTGGAGATAGAATAAAATTAATTACTATAAACGCACAACTTAAACCTAATGCAATAATTAGAAACAATATTATAGGTAAATAATCCTTTAAAAATTCCGCTGTCATGGTGGAATATATATCATTTTTTAAAGCTAGATGAAGTGGTGTTAGGTCACATTATTCAAAATATACAGTATATTTGATAATGATTATCACCTGTAAACTTATAAAGTGGCGGGAGTGAAGGGACTCGAACCCTCGACCTATCGCGTGACAGGCGATCGCTCTAACCAACTGAGCTACACCCCCACTTTTGATTCTTTTGGTGGGCAGTAAAGGACTCGAACCTTTGACCCCCTCGGTGTAAACGAGATGCTCTACCAACTGAGCTAACCGCCCATAACCAAAACAGTGTGATTTATATCTTTTGGAAAAATAACGTCAAGTTCTAATACTATAGAAAAAATGGCTTAAAAATAATTTTTATTTAAAATTTTTGTAAGTTAACAAAGATAATCAAGTGCTTTGAGTAATCCACCTTTTTGGTATGGTATCTTTGATTTCATCAATCCCATTTCAACACCAGCTAATGTTCCAGCTAACATCAATTCATTAAAATCACCTAAATGTCCAATTCTAAAAATTTTACCCGCAACTTTTGCTAAACCTGTTCCTAAAGACATATTGTAATGATCTAAAATTATTTTTCTTAAAGAGTCTGCGTCATGTCCATCTGGAACCATCACTGCTGTCAAAGAGTCAGAATATTCCTCTGGATTTTTACAAAGTATTTCTAGGCCCCAAGCTTTAACTGCAACTCTAGTAGCCTCTGCAAATCTTTTATGTCTTGTAAAAACATTTTCTAAACCCTCCTCAGTCAACATATTAATTGCTTCATCTAATCCATATAATAAATTTGTTGCTGGTGTGTAAGGGAAATACCCTTTTTTATTATTTTCTAACATCGGTTTCCAATCCCAATATGATTTAGGTAAATCAGAACTTTCGTAAGCTTTTAGTGCTTTTGAACTTATTGCATTAAAGGATAGTCCCGGAGGTAATAATAATCCTTTTTGAGATCCACCAACTGTCACATCAACTTTCCATTCTTCATGTCTATAATCTATAGAACCAAGTGATGAAATCGTATCAACAAATAATAAGGCAGGATGTTCAGCGTTATCTATTGCTTTTCTTATTTTTCCAATTCTACTTGTTACTCCTGTAGATGTTTCATTGTGAACTGCACAGACTGCTTTAATTTTTTTTTCTTTATCTTCCTTCAATTTTTGTTCAACAATGTTTGGGTCGACTCCTGTTCTCCAGTCACCTTTTACAAAGTCAATTTCTAACTTAAATTTTTCTGCAATATCGTACCAAAGAGTAGAAAAGTGTCCTGTTTCGAACATAAGAATTTTATCACCAGCACTTAATGTATTTACTATTGCTGCTTCCCATGCGCCTGTACCCGAAGCGGGAAATATTATTACAGGCTCTGAAGTTTTAAAAATTAACTTTACTCTATCTAAAATTCTTAATCCAAGTTCTGCAAAATCTGGACCTCTATGATCTATTGTTGGATAATCCATAGCTCTTAAAACTCTATCAGGAACGTTGGTTGGACCTGGTATTTGCAAAAAATGTCGACCTGGTCTTATATTATTTGAAATTGCCATTCTGCTGTATATGCTAAAGAAATTATATAATCAAACTTATAATATATGACAAATAGTAGTAATTTAATAGAGACTTTGGAAGTCTACGCTTTAAATAATCCTGATGAAGTTAATCCTCATTGGGTAAGCCATTTTATAGTACCAACTGCAAATGAATTATTGATAAAGATTAAAACTAAAGATGGAAACTCTGGTTTTGGTTTGGCAACTAGTTACACTGATATCAAACCAATTATCAAACCTTTCTCTAATGGATTACAGGATTTAATAATAGGAGAGGATCCTTTTTGTCCAGAAAAATTATATGAGAAAATTTTTAAATTAACTGACACACGTCAAAGTAATGAAAAAGGCTGGAGCAGAGAAGCTTTAATCAGAATTTCCGCGGCTTTAGATATTGCATGCTGGGATTTAATAGGTAAAGCCTCAAAAATTCCACTTTATAAGTTGTTTGGAGGTTACAGAAATAAAATTCCTGTATATGTAACATGTGCTTATTACAGAGATGGTAAAAATGAAAAAGAACTTCGAGAGGAGTTACAAAAATTAATTAAAATTGGCCATCAAAGCTTTAAAGTTAAAGTAGGTGGATTAAGTATAAAAGAAGATGCCAAAAGATTAGAAATAATTAGACAAGAAATTGGTGACGATAAAAATCTAATGATTGATGTTAATAGAGCATGGAACCTAAAAACGGCCATTGAGGGAGTAAAAGAATTTGAGAGATTTAATCCAACTTGGATAGAAGAGCCTGTGAGATGGGAAGATGATAGAAGAAATTTAAAACTTTTATCACAACAAACAAAAATTCCTTTATCAGGTGGAGAAAGTGAAATTACGATTTATGGATGTAGATCTTTGGTGGAGGAAAATGCAATTCAAATTTTACAATTTGATTGCACAATGTTTGGTGGTTTTACTAATGGTAAAAAACTATCTGCTTTATGTGAATTAAATCATTTGGATATAGCACCACATCATGATTGTTATATTCATGCTCCTTTAGTTGCATCTTCACCATCAGGAAGAATAGTCGAGTCATTTGATGATGAAAGAGATCCTCTACAAGCTCAATTATTTGAAAATCACCATAAAATGAGTAATGGTTGGATACATCTAAATGAAAATCCAGGCTTAGGATTAGAAATTTCAGAAACCGCGTTAAAAAAGTTCGGTAAACTAGTTTACAAAAATAAATAAACCTTTAATTAAGTTTTATGCGGTTTAGTTCGGATCAAATACAAAAATTAGGAAAAGAAATAAGTAATAAAGTTGATGGGAAAACTTTATTTGATGAATTTTCTCGAGGTCGATACAGTACAGATGCATCAGTTTATCAAATCAAGCCTCTTGGTGTAGTTCTTCCAAAAGATACTAATGATGTTTTAAACCTAATGGAATATTCTCAAAAAAATTCTATTCCTCTTCTAGCTAGAGGCGGTGGAAGTTCTCAATGTGGTCAAACTGTAGGTGAAAGTGTGGTTCTTGATTATTCAAAACATCAAAACAAAATATTAGAAATTAATGTAGAAGAAAAATATGTATGGGTCCAGCCAGGTGTTGTCTTGGATCATTTAAATTCATTTCTAAGACCGTATGGTCTTTGGTTTCCTGTAGATGTATCTACAAGTAGTAGAGCAACTATTGGGGGGATGTCAGCAAATAATTCATGTGGATCAAGATCTTTATATTATGGAAATATGGTTCACAACGTACTAGCTATCGAAGCAATTCTAGATGATGGTTCATTACATACTTTCGATCAAATTAATAAAAACTATTTAACAACAACTAATAACCAAGATCGTTTTTATAAAATAATTGATAAATTTTTACATTTAAGACAGAAAGTTAGTAAAGATATTGATGAAAACTGGCCAACTACTCAAAGAAGAGTTGGTGGATATAACATTGATTTAATAAATCCAAATGGGTTTAATTCATCAAATCTATTAGTTGGTTCTGAGGGAACATTGTCTCTTTTTAATAGAATAAAATTAAAGTTATCTGAGATTCCTAAAAATAAAATTTTAGGCGTCTGTTATTTTGATAACTTTCATCAAGCTATGGAATTAACAAAAGAGATCGTAAAATTAAAACCTACTTGTGTCGAATTAATGGATCAAAACTTATTAAATCTAGCAAAAGAAATTCCAATGTATGCTGGTGGTATTAAGAAATATATAAAAGGTAATCCAGAGGCAGTTTTGATGGTTGAATTTATTGATACAGACCAAAATATTTATGAGAAAAAAATAAAAGACCTAGAATATTTAGTTCTTAATCAAAATAAAAAAAATCAATTTTCTTTTTTTACAGACTTATCAGAACAAAAAGAAGTTTTTGAGATTAGAAAAGCTGGATTAAATATTTTGATGTCGATGAAGGGAGATAAGAAGCCGGTTGCATTTATAGAGGATTGTGCAGTTTCTTTAGATCATTTGGCAGAATACACTGCAAGATTAAAGGAAATATTTAAAAAATATAATACAAGTGGAATGTTTTACGCTCATGCATCGGTTGGAACCCTTCACGTAAGACCAGTTTTGAATATGAAATCTGACCAAGATATTAAAAACATGAGATCTATATCTGAGGAAGCTTTTGAAATGGTTAAGAATTATAAAGGTTCTCATTCAGGTGAACACGGAGATGGAATTGTTAGATCAGAATTCCACGAAATGATGTTTGGAAAAAATATCACAAATGCATTCGAAGAAATTAAAGATACATTCGATAATAAGAATTTATTAAATCCAGGTAAAATTGTAAGACCTTTTAAATCAAATGATAGATCGTTGATGAGATATAAATCAGATTATCAAACAGAGAATATAAGTACTCATTATGATTGGTCCAATTGGGGTCAATTTTCAGATGCAATTGAAATGTGTAATAACAACGGCGCATGCAGAAAATTAGATTCAGGAGTGATGTGTCCTTCATACAGAGTAACAAAAGAAGAGAAAGATTTAGTTAGAGGAAGAGCAAATACATTAAGACTCGCACTTTCTAATCAATTACCAAAGGGGTCTTTTGCATCTAAAGAAATGTATGAAACAATGGAGCTTTGTGTGAGCTGTAAAGCTTGTCAAAGAGAATGTCCAATGTCTGTAGATATGGCTAAGATGAAAAGTGAATTTCTCTCTCATTATTACAAAAAATTTAGTATGAGAATTAAAGATAAAATTATCTCTGATATGCCTAGGTTGATTTGGTTGTATAAAATCATAAACCCAATAATTAATAAGATCAAAAATTTTCCAGTTATTTCAAACATTATTAAAAAATTTGGTTTTGCAACTGAAAGGAGCCTGCCTGAAGTCCAAAATCAAAAGGCTTTAAAAGACATATATTACAATCAAGAAATTTCAGAAAATAAAGTAATTTTATTTGCAGATACATTTAATATTAATTTTGAGAATGAAAATTTGGTCTATACGATTAAAGTATTAAATAAATTTGGTTATCAAGCAATAATCCCAAGTTTTGATAGTGATAAACTTGATAGACCACTCTGTTGTGGAAGAACTTATATATCATATGGTCAACTAGATAAGGCTGCAGATGAATTGAATAGATTTAATGACTATATTATTAAAAATAATTACTTTGAATTACCTATAGTAGGTATCGAACCGTCTTGTTTGCTTACTTTTAGTGACGAGTATCAATCACTTAAAGGCATAAAAAATAGAGATAAAATAAAAAATAGATTTTATTTATTAGAAGAGTTTATTTTAGAACAAATTAAAAAAGATAAGAATGTTAAATCAAATAGTTTTAGTCAAAATGTTTTAATTCATGGACATTGTCACCAAAAGTCTCAAGATAGAATGAAAGGACTTAAAGATCTTTTATCTGAGCTAAATATAAATAATAAGATGATAGATTCTAGTTGTTGTGGGATGGCAGGTTCTTTTGGCTATGATAGTAAAACTTATGAAACCTCAAAAAAAATGGCTCATCTATCTTTAATACCTGCAATTAATGGTAGTGATGAAAATGATTTCATAGTAGCAAATGGTACAAGCTGCAGACACCAAATATCTGATTTATCAGAAAAAAAAGGGAAGCACGTTTCAGAATTACTATTTAAGATTTTCGAAACTGTAAATTAAAGAATTATTTTTTTGTTACAAAAATCATCTATCTCTTCATCTTTATAACCAAAATTTTTCATTATTTCTCTTGTATGTTCACCTAAATCTGGTGCACCTTTGGATTTTTCAGTTTTGCTTTTTGAAAATTTGATTGGCATTCCAACAGCTTTACTTATCCCAGCTTTTTTATTATTTACCTCAATAATCATCTCTCTTTCAATAGTTTGAGGGTCTTTAAACATGTCGGTTATCGAATTTATAGGACCACATGGTAAACCATTTTCATCAAATATTTTTAACCATTCTTGAGAAGGTTTTTTAATAAATTCATTATTAAGTATTTCTACCAGTTCATTTAAATTTTCTTTTCTACTTGAATTAGTTGAAAATTTTTCATTCTCATTAAGATCTTGACGATTGATTGCCTTTAATAACATTAGCCATGTATTCTGATTTGATGCACCAACAGTTATCCATTTATCTTTTGTTTTAAAAGCTTGATAAGGTGCTGTCAAAGGATGAGCTGATCCAAGAGGACCTGGTGATACACCAGTTGCACCAGCAATTGCTGACTGCCAGTAAGTATGAACTATTCCTGCTTCATACAAAGATGTATCAACTTTTTGACCTTCGCCAGTTTTATCTCTATGAATTAAAGCTGCTAAAATACCGCTTGCAGCAAGTAATCCTGCAGTGATGTCTGTAAGTGGCGCTCCTACTTTCATTGGTGGTTTATTCTTATCTTCACCAGTAATACTCATTAAACCACTCATACCTTGTGCTACTAAATCAAAGCCTCCTTTATTTGCATAAGGGCCTGTTCTTCCATAACCAGAAATTTCACATAAAATAATTTTAGGATTAATTTTTGACATCGTATCATAACCAATACCTAGTTTTTCTAATGTCCCTTTTCTAAAATTTTCTAAAACTACATCAGAATTTTTTATCATCGTCTTAAAAATTTCAATTCCTTCTTTATCTTTTAAATTTAAAGCAATACCTTTTTTATTTCTATTCATCATTAAGTATGCTGCCGATACCCCATTGACATCGGGAGGAAGGAAATTTCTAGTATCATCACCTCCTGGAGTTTTTTCTATCTTAATAACTTCAGCCCCTAGATCTGCCAATAACAATCCACAAGTAGGACCAGCCATTATTTGAGCCATCTCTAAAACTCGAATACCTTTTAATGATGCCATTTATGATTATTTATTTTTAAATTTTGGCTTAGTTTTATTTAGGAAGGATTGATATCCAATTTTAAAATCCTCAGTATCATAGCATTTGTAACCAAGATTATTTATTTTTTCTGTTACTTTGCCTTTCTTTAAAATATTTCTTGCAAATTCTTTATGCCATCTAGCAACTTTAGGAGCACCTTCACATATCAGTTCAGCTGATTTATATGCTTCTTTCCTTACGTCTTCATCTTTAACTACTCTATTAACCAATCTTTTTTCTAACGCCTCTTGAGAATCAAATACTCTTCCCTCAAACAAAATTTCCATTGCAGTTGAATAGGTAGTTGCCTTTAAAAGAACTTCTAGTTCTTTTGCAGCCATTGTTAGACCGAGTCTTTTTATTGGTATACCAAATCTTGAACTTTTTCCACAAATTCTAATATCACAACAAGCAGCAATTTCTAAACCACCTCCCACACAAATTCCCTCTATCATAGCTATTGTAGGCACTGGACAATTAAAAATTGATCCCAAAGTTCCATGTAAAAACTTTCCATAAGATTTTGCTAATTTTGATGATGATCTTTCTTTTTTAAATTCTCCAATATCATTTCCAGGAGAAAAAGATTTTCCACCCTCACCTCTTATAATTACACATCTAAGGTTTTTTTCTTTTGAAATTTTTTTAAAAATTTTACCAAGTTCTATCCACATTGGTTTAGTCATTGCATTTAATTTTTCTGGTCTATTAATAACCACTTCAGATAAATGACTATTTATTTTATTTAGCTTAACTAAACTGCTCATCTAACTCCTATAAAAATACTCTACTAATGTCATTGGTATTGCTGGTACATACGTTACTAAAAGTAATAAAACTAACAACACACATATAAATGATATATTTGATCTTGTTACATCCCAAATATCTGCTTTTGCAACTGAACAGGCTGTTACTAATACACTTGCTACAGGAGGTGTTTGCTGTCCTATGGCTAGGTTTAAAGTTACAATTATTCCAAAATGAACAGGATCAATACCAACTGCATTAACCAATGGCATAACTATTGGAACAGTTAAAATTATTGCTGCAACTGAGTGTAAAAAGAAACCTATAATTAATAAAAATATATTTAAAATTCCTAAAACTGCATATTTATTATTAGTAAAGTCAATAATTGACTCAGCAACCTTTTGAGGAATTTGTTCAATTGTTAAAAACTCTCCTAATAAAACAGATGCTGCAACTAATAACATTACGGATGCAGTCTGTATCGCTCCCTCGCAAGCTGATTCATATAGTCTTTTAAAGTCTATTTCTTTATAAATAAAACCAATCACCAAAGATGCTACAACTGCTAAACCAGCTCCCTCTGTAGCTGTTACAACGCCTCCAAAAATCCCTCCTAAAATAATTACTGGTAGTAAAAAGGCTAAAGCTGCATCTTTTGCTGTTTTTTTTACGTTTGGTATATTGAATGTCTCCTCAACAGGAAAATTTTTCTTTCTTGCTGTAACATAAGCTGCCAACATGAGAAAAAATCCACCTATTACTCCAGGAATAATTCCAGCAACAAATAATTGTACAACTGAACTTTGAGACATAACTGCATAAACAATCATTGGTATTGATGGTGGAATAATAATTGCTAGAGATGCTGAAGATGAAGTCACTGCAGCAGCAAATGCGCCTGGGTATCCTTTCTTTTTCATTGCAGGAATTAAAATAGAACCTAGTGCAGCAACATCAGCAACTGCCGATCCAGAAATTTCAGCAAAAAACATTGAGGTTGCAATATTAATCATACTCAACCCACCTTTAATAAATCCAACTAGAGCAGAGGCAAAAGCTATAAGTCTTCTTGAAATACCAGCACTATTCATAATTGAACCGGCTAAAATAAATAGTGGAATTGCAATCAATGGAAACTTCATTGATCCATCAAACATTACGATTGCAGTATCAATTAGAAAACTTGTGCCAGTTTTCATAACCATTGCAATAATAGTTGTTACTGCAAGGCCAATCGCAATGGGTACATTTATAGACAACAAAAGTAACAAGACCATAAACATTGTTAGAATTATCATTAAATATCTCCTGTTTGCTCGTCACCCGTATTTTGTAGAACTAAATTTCTATAATCTTCTGGAATTCTTAAGGTTTCAGATAAAATAAAAAGACATGATGCAATCGGAATAACAGATTGCACAAATGGTTGGGGAACCCATTCCAATGTTACTAATGTTTCACCTGTAATTAAAGTTAAAACTAAATACCCGTAATATGCTAAAAGTATTAAAAAGCCATAAACAACAAGTTTAGAAACTACAAAGAAAATCTTTCTTAGAGGTAGTGGAAAAGCTTTAAATATACTTGGGACACTTATATGTGATCCTTTTAATGCAGCATATGCTGAACCATAATATGTTATCCACGCAAGCTGGACTGCAGCAACTTCATCATACCAAACTAAAGCGCTGCCTGCAAAACGAAAGGTAACTCCAAGTAAAACTGTTACTGCTAATGCTACCATCATTATAAACAGTATTAGTTTTAATATTTTTTCGTACGAATTTATAAAATTTTGTAACTTCATATAATACTCAGGCCCTCTGAATGAGGGCCTGATTAGAATAATAAACTATATTATTTTGCTAAAGATGATACTTTTTTAACTAAAGCACCACCAGTAGGAACTTCTGATCCAAACTGATCGTAAATCCCTTTACTAGCTGCAATAAAAGCACCTTTGTCCGCTTCATTAACTTGGACACCAGCATCTTTAATTACTTTTAATAAAGATTTTTCAAGTTTAGCAGCTTCTTTGTAGACAAATTTTTGAGTGTCTTTAGCAGCCTTTTCTAAAATATCTTGAACATCTGCAGGAAGTTTATTCCAGTGATCCTTATGAACAGTTACATAAGCAGGAGTATAAACGTGACCTGTGATTGATAAATATTTTTGAACTTCTTGAAATTTAGCACTAGCTATTTGAGCATATGGGTTTTCTTGTCCATCCATTGTACCTGTTTTCAAAGCAGTAAATACTTCAGAAAAAGACATTGGAGTTGGGTTTGCACCATATGATTGGAACATTTTAACTCTCCATTTTGATTTAGGAGTTCTTAATTTAATTCCTTTCAAATCGCCTGGAGTATTAATTGGTCTAGTATTATTTGTTATATGTCTAAAACCATTTTCCCATACAGCAATAACTTTGTAGCCAGTTTTATCTTCAAGGTTTTTAAACATACCTGGTAAAACATTTTTTTCTACTTTAGCCATGTGCTTTCTGTCTTTAATAATAAAAGGCATATCAAAAACACCAAACTCATCATGAATAGAAGCCATTACTGATGAAGGTAACCACATATTAACTGTACCTAATTTTAGTTTCTGCATTCCTTGTTTGTCTTTTCCAAGTTGCGAAGAACCAAATACAGTTACTTTACCTTTGTTACCTAATCTCTTATTAGCAAGTTTAGCAAAATGATCAACTGAAGCTGAAAATAGAGAACCTGGTTTACCCACATGTCCAAATTTTACTTCAACTGAGTTTGCTGCAAAACTTAAGAATAAAGATGAGAACAATACAACGATTATTTTACTTAATTTATTCATATTTATTTCCCTTAGTTATTATTTATTTAAAATAGGTTACCTAAAATATTTATATAGATCTAGTGATAAATCAGCTTAGATCAGAAAATTTTATTTAAGTAAATATCTGGAAAATTAAAGATTATTGGATGCTCGCTTGAGATTTATCATCTTTTTTAGACATATCAACCTCAACCCACTCTGTCTTCTTAAGCTCTTTAGTTAGGGCAATTTTTAAAACCTCATCAGCAAACTCAACTGGAGTAATTTTTATCTCATCAATAATCTTTTTTGGCATATCTACCAGGTCTTTTTCATTTTCTTTTGGAATTAAAACCTCTTTTATACCTGCTCTATGAGCTGCTAATAGCTTTTCTTTTAGCCCACCAATAGGTAATACCTGGCCAGTCAATGTTACTTCGCCTGTCATAGCCACATCTCTTTTTACCGGAATGTTTGTAATTGATGAAACTATTGATGTAACCATTCCTATTCCAGCAGATGGGCCATCTTTTGGTGTTGCTCCTTCAGGAACATGAATGTGAAAATCTTTTTTCTCAAATAATGGAGGAATAATTCCATATTCTAGGCATTTTGATCTTACAAATGATTTTGCAGCTTTAACCGACTCTTGCATGACGTCACCAAGCTTTCCAGTAATTTGCATACGGCCTTTACCTGGCATTGTTACTGTCTCTATTTTTAAAATCTCACCACCGTACTCAGTCCAAGCTAATCCTGTTACTATACCTACTCTATTTTCAGACTCTAACTCTCCTGATTTAAATTTAGGAACTCCTAAAAAGTCTGGTAGATTTTTTGTGTTAATATTGACTTCTTTTTCTTCTCCAGAGACAACCTTTTTTACTACTTTTCTTGCAATTTTAGAAATTTCTCTCTCAAGATTTCTTACTCCAGATTCCTTTGTGTAACTTCTAATTACCTCTTTTATAATATCATCACCCAAATTCATTTCTTTTTCCTTCACACCATTATCTTTTATTTGTTTTGGAAGAAGATATTTGTTTGCAATATTTATTTTTTCATCTTCTGTGTAGCCTGCTAATCTAATAACTTCCATTCTATCTAATAATGGAGGTAAAATATTTAATGTATTAGCTGTAGTCACAAACATTACATCAGATAAATCATAATCAACTTCTAGATAGTGATCATTAAAAGTCGTATTTTGTTCTGGGTCTAAAGCCTCTAATAAAGCTGAAGATGGATCTCCTCTATAATCGTTTCCAACTTTATCAATCTCGTCTAAAAGTATCAGTGGATTTTTAGTTCCAGCTTTTTTCATCATTTGAATAATTTTACCCGGTAAAGAACCGATATAAGTTCTTCTGTGACCTCTAATTTCTGCCTCGTCTCTCATTCCACCTACCGACATTCTTACAAATTCTCTATTTGTTGCTTTAGCAATTGATTTTCCTAAAGACGTTTTTCCAACACCAGGCGGTCCTACTAAGCACAAAATAGGGCCTTTAATCTTATCCATTCTTTTTTGGACTGCTAAAAATTCAATAATTCTCTCTTTAACTTTTTCTAAACCGAAATGATCTTTGTCTAAAACTTCAAGTGCTTTTTTTAAATCAATAACAACATCACTTTTTTTATGCCAAGGAAGGTCTATCATCCAATCTAAGTAATTTCTCACTACAGTAGCCTCTGCTGACATTGGGCTCATATTTTTTAATTTTTTTAATTCTTGAAGACATTTTTTCTCAACATCTTTTGGCATTTTAGATTTAAGTATTGCTTTATTTAAACTCGTATTTTCATCTTTACCATCCTCTATTTCACCTAACTCTTTTTGGATGGCTTTTAACTGTTCATTTAAATAATACTCTCGTTGAGTTTTTTCCATTTGAGTTTTAACTCTTCCTCTAATTCTTTTTTCAACTCCAATAATGCTTGTTTCATTTTCCATTATTTTTATGATTGCATTTAATCTTTTCTTTACATCTATAGTCTCAAAGATTTGTTGTTTCTCTGAAATTGTTGCTGTGATGTGTGAAGCAATATTATCTGCAATCTGAGACGGATCTTTTAATTGTTTAATTGTATTAATAGTCTCACTAGAAACTTTTTTATTTATAGAAGTTAATTTTTCCATTCGTCTGATTGCTGTAACAGCTAATGGGTACAAATCTTCATCGCCATCGATCACATCATTGTGAGGTGTAAAATCACAAGTTATAAACTTTTCATTGTCTTTAAAATCAATAATTTTTACTCTACGAACACCCTCAACCAAAACTTTCACTGTTCCATCTGGGAGTTTCAAAAGTTGTAAGATACTACCTTCGCATCCATACATAAATATATCTGTTTTCTTAGGATCATCGATTTCAGAATTTTTTTGAGTTACTAAAATTATTTTTTTCTCTTTTTTCATCACCTCATTTAAAGCAGAGATTGATTTATCTCTTCCAACAAAAAGTGGAATTACCATGCTAGGAAAAACCACAATATCTCTGAGTGGTAATAACGGTGAAGAAGTTTTTACGTCCATAAAATGAATATGGATATTAAAATTATTTTTGCAATACCTTTTTACAAGTTATTAGGGTTATTAAGCCGCTGTTGTCTTAGTTGTTTTGGATTTACTATCCTTTTTTGAATGAACAATAATGGGCTGCGACAGACCTTTAGCCGCTGATGAATCGACTATTACCTCTTCAATATTTTCTTGACTCGGTAAATCATACATAGTTTTAAGAAGTATATTTTCTAAAATAGATCTTAAACCTCTCGCTCCTGTTTTTTTGCTAATTGCTTTAATTGCAATTTCTTTTAGTGCGGAGTCTTTAAATATTAATTTTGCACCATCAAGTTTAAATAGTTCCTGATATTGTTTTGTTAAAGAATTTTTTGGTTCTTGTAGTATCTTGATTAAAGATTTTTCATCTAAATCTTCTAGAGTAGCAATCATAGGTAATCTGCCAATAAACTCAGGTATTAATCCATATTTAAGCAAATCCTCAGGCTCTAAGTTCTTCATCCACTCACCAGTCTTTTTATCTTGTATGTTCTTAACATCTGCTCCAAAACCTATAGATGTTCCTTTATCTCTCTGAGAAATAATTTTATCAAGTCCTGCAAATGCTCCACCACAAATGAACAAAATATTTGTAGTATCAACTTGTAAGAATTCTTGTTGAGGGTGTTTTCTCCCACCTTGAGGAGGTACACTTGCAATTGTTCCCTCCATTATCTTTAATAAAGCTTGTTGAACACCTTCACCAGAAACGTCTCTTGTAATAGATGGATTTTCTGATTTTCTACTAATTTTATCGACCTCATCAATGTACACTATTCCTCTTTGGGCTTTTTCAACATTATAATCTGCTGCTTGTAACAATTTTAAAATAATATTTTCTACATCCTCCCCAACATAACCCGCTTCAGTTAAAGTTGTTGCGTCAGCCATTGTAAATGGAACATCTAAGATTCTTGCTAATGTTTGTGCCAATAATGTTTTTCCACATCCAGTTGGACCAACTAAGAGTATATTTGATTTTGCGAGTTCTACGTTTTTACTTGTCTTATTTTCATAATTTAATCTTTTGTAGTGATTATGAACAGCAACTGATAAAACCTTTTTTGCATGTGATTGTCCAATTACATAATCATCAAGGACTGTGCAAATTTCTTTTGGTGATGGTAAACCATCTTGATGTTTTACAAATGTGTCTTTACTTTCTTCCTTTATAATATCCATGCAAAGTTCAACACACTCATCACAGATAAAGACAGTTGGACCTGCAATTAATTTTCTAACTTCGTGTTGGCTTTTGCCACAGAAAGAGCAATAAAGAATGTTTTTATTATTTGTATTCATAAATTTTTAAACGAATCAATAAATGTACTTTATTATAAATGACTCCTGTTAATCAAGTTTTGGATTTTGTGATCTATATGTGGTGTTCTAAGATCTTTTTTCCACTACAGAGTCTATTAGTCCAAAAGATTTAGCAGTATCTGCAGTCATAAAATTATCTCTTTCTAAAGCAGTTTTAATTTCCTCTACAGATTTACCAGTATGTTTAGAGTATATTTCATTCAATCTTTTTTTTAAAGAAAGCACTTCATTGGCATGGATTTCAATATCAGTAGCTTGTCCTTGAAAACCTGCAGATGGTTGATGAACCATAATCCTTGAATTTGGAAGTGAAAATCTTTTTCCTTTTGTTCCTGCTGATAATAAAAAAGACCCCATTGAAGCTGCTTGCCCAATGCATAAAGTTGAAATATCTGGTTTTACATATTGCATTGTATCGTAAATACCTAAACCTGCAGTAACAAGTCCGCCTGGGCTATTGATATATAAAAAAATTTCTTTTTTAGGATCTTCTGCTTCTAGAAATAATAATTGAGCTGTAATTAATGAAGCTACATTGTCATTAATTTGACCTGTCAAAAAAATAATTCTTTCTTTTAATAGTCTTGAGTAAATATCATAAGCTCTTTCACCTTTGTTGGATTGCTCAACAACCATGGGTATCAAGCTGCTCATATGTTCTGACAGTTTATTATTCATAAAGTTGATTCGTATTACTTATACAACTTGAGATTACTTTTTGCTAACTTTTTTTGTTTTTTTAGCAGGAGACTTTGTTTTTGGCGTGATTTTTTTTACTTCTTTTTTTTTAGTCTCAACTTTTTTCTTTGAGGCTTGTTTTGTTCCCTCATCTTGATTTTGAGATTGTTTTAATATTTTTTCAGCTTCTTCTTTTGAAACCTCTTTTTTATTAGACTTTGCTTTCTGTTTAACAAGATTTAAAATTTTTTCTTCATAAACTGTTCCTCTTAAACTGGCCAATGCTGATTGATTTTTTTGATAAAAATCCATTACCATTTTTTCTTGACCAGGCATCATTCTTATTTGTTTTTGAACTTCAGCCTGTAATTCTTGTTCTGATACTTTTATCTGATTTTGCTCACCAAATTCGTTTAATATTAAACCAACTTTAATTCTTTTTTTTGCTATCTCTACAAAATTATCTTTACTCTTTTTTTTATCTTCATCTTTCATTCCTTGAGATAGAATTTTCACTTCTTCATCAACTAAATTTTGTGGAATTTCATCTACTTTAAATTTTTCTAATTCTTTAAGAATTTGATTTTTTGACAATCTGTCTAGTGAATTTTTATATTCATCATTTATTTGCTTTGAAATTAAAGTTTTTAAATCTTTCAAATCTTTCGCTCCCAGATTTTTTGCAAATTGGTCGTCTATTTTTACTTCCTCTAAAATTTTTACTGATAATATTTTACAATTAAATTTTGCTTTTTTATTTACTAACTCTTTTTCAGGAAAATTTTCAGGGAGAATAGCTTCAACTATTTTTTGATCGTCTTTTTTAACGCCTACCAATTGTTTATCAAAACCTTTTAAAAATAAATCTTTACCTAAGGTTAATTGTGTATTTTTTCCTTCCCCTCCTTTAAATGATTTTTCATCAACGGTAGCTGTATAGTCAAAAGAAACTAAATCACCCTCTTTTGCTTTTGTTTCAGGTGGAGCATCTTTAAAGCTTGGTGTATTTTTAGCTATCTCTTTAATTCTTTTTTCAGTTTCGCTCTCGTCGATTTTAACCGTGTATTCATCAAATTTAATATTTTCTATAGATTTTAATTCAACTTTAGGAAACTCAGTTACAGAAATAATGTATTCTAGATCCTTATCTTCACCATAAGTTTTAAGATCTAATTTTGGTTGTCCTGCAGGTTTAATTTTATTTTCTTCTAAAGCTTTTGTAGTTGTGTCTTTTAAAACTTTGTCTAAAACTTCGCTAAATACTGCTTTACCAAACTGTCTTTTTAAAACTTCTACAGGAACTTTTCCTGGTCTAAAGCCTTTTAAATTTACAGTGCCTTTAATTTCTTCATATTTTTCATCCATATAAGAGTTCATAGTCTTTTTATCGATGAAAACTTTAATATCTTTATTAAGACCTTTTTTATTTTCTACTGTAACCTTCATAATGTTTTAATGGTAGGGCGAAAAGGACTCGAACCTTCACAGATTGCTCTATCGGTTCCTAAGACCGACGCGTCTACCAATTCCGCCATCGCCCCACAAATTTAAGTGGTTTTATATATGATTGAAACTATTTGTCCAACGACAATTATTGTAAATTATATAATTTTTACTCTATAATATTATTATGATTGTTTCTCCATGTATAAGTATTTGCAAAACTGATCCAAAAACTGGCTATTGCTATGGGTGTGGAAGAAATACAAAAGAAAAAAAAATTTGGAAACTTGAGGATACAACTGATGAGTGGAAAAAAGAAAATCTTGAAATTATTCAAAAAAGATTGACTGGTTGGCAATTAGAAAGTTTTAAAGAATCCTATACTTATAAAATTGAAAATGGTATCTCTCTTTTTAAAAAGAAATTATTAGATGAGTAAAACTACAATAGTAATTATTGTATATATTCTGGGTCTTATTTTTGGGGCTCTTTTTCTTGATTTGTGGAGTGCCGACACCAGTATCATCAAAGGACTGGTAGGTCTCGGTTGGACAGCTTTACTTTTAATTGGTTTATTTTTTGCTGAAAAAAATGAGAGAAATTAGATTTTTAATTTCTCTTTTATTAATAATTCTACCCTTCCAACATCTTAAATCAGAAATAATCATTATGAGTAAATGTGATGATAAACAGGACGAATTTTTAAAAAATGAGTACATCTTAAATCTAGACGAATTAATCATGACTAGAAATTATGTTTACAAGGAAAAAACATATCAAAAATATCGACTAACTGATTTAAGTACTAAAAAATCAAACTCTTATGTTCGAAATATTTATGAAGAAAATGGTAAAATACTCACTCATAAACACGGATATCCACAATTTTATACTCAAATTCTTTTTGAAAAAGATAAACAAGAGATTTTCATGAAAACTGTTCTTAATGATGAGGAAGGAATATCTAAAATTTCTTTTTGTAAAAAAATTGAGAAATTTAAAAAAGAAAGTTAACTTTTTTTATTTTTCTTAGAGAAATTTTTTTTTTTATTTCCAAACCTATTACTAGTAATGTTGCTTCTATGTTTAGCGTAAGCTTGTTTTTGGGCTTGTTTCATTGCTCGCTTTGATGACATAATATTAAAAATCTATTTCTATACTACCAATTTTATTAAAATTCTTATCTGCAATAACTATTTCGCCCGATGAAGGAGCATAATCTAAGGCCTCAGATATTACTACATAATGTGTCACAAAAATTAAATTTTTATTACCTTTGAATTTTTTAACATAATTTTTCAAATCTAACATTTGTTTATTTTTATTATTAGCAAACTTTGCGCTAAAAAAGGAATTTAAGAAATCTTTTGTTTCGAAATTTGCAAAGGCTAATTTAGCAGTCTCTTTACAGCGACACCACTCGCTTGAGAAAACTTTGGAAATTTGGACATCATTTTCTTTAAAAAAATTTCCAATTTTTTTGGCTTGGTTTCTTCCTTCCTCACTTAAATTTCTTTGGGTATCACAGTTATTAATATCAAAATTTTCAGGATCTCCACCACCTGGTGCATATGCATGCCTAATAAATATAAGTTTACCACCTTTTTTTAGTTCTAAAGATAATTCTTGATTTAAATCTGCTTTAATCGATGAGGGGAAAGTTATAAAAATAATAAAAAAATATTTTATAAATTTCATTGATGACTATTAAATTAAAAAAAATAAATAGTACAATTATTAAATGTAAAAAATGTCCAAGACTTGTAAGTTTTATCAAAAAAATTTCAATACAAAAAAGAAAACAAAATAAGAATGAGAAATACTGGGGAAAACCAGTCCCTGGCTTTGGAGACAATAAAGCAAAATTGATGATTTTAGGTCTTGCTCCTGCAGCTCATGGTGGAACAAGAACCGGAAGGGCATTCACAGGAGATAAATCAGGGAATTTTTTATTTAAAAGTTTATTTTTAACAGGAATTTCAAATCAAGATTTTTCAGAAAAAGCAAATGATAATTTGAAATTACATGATACTTACATAACTAATATTCTTAAATGTGTTCCTCCAGGTGATAAACCAGAAAGTAAAGAATTAAATCGCTGTTCAAATTATTTTGAAAATGAAATTGAAAATTTAAAAAATCTTAAAGTGATCATAACTCTTGGTAAAGTTGCATTTGATAATTGTTTAAAAATTTATAAAAGAAAGTTTATGATTCAAAAAAAATTTGAATTTAAACACGGAAACAAATATTTATTGCCAGATAATAAAGTTTTAATTGCTTGTTATCACCCAAGCCCAAGAAACGTAAATACTAAATTAGTGACGACTCCAATGATTAACAAATTACTTATTAAGGCAAAGAAAATAGCTAAATTTTAATAGTATCACAAAAATAAGGTTTAAATTTTGAGTAAATTTCATCAGGTATTTTTACTGGTTTGCCTAAGTCATTTACAAAAACTAAATGAACTTGTGCTTCAACTATAGTTTCTTCACCTTTAGTTATTATTTGATTCATAAAAAAAGATGTTTTGGTGATAGATTTCACAAAAGATCTTATTGTTAGTTCATCTTCAAGGCTGGCGGGTTTCTTATATTCAATGTTGCAAGCTTTAACTATGATTAATGAACTAAAATCCTTTTTCACTCTTTGGTTACTGAACCCAATTGAATGAAGAGCTTCTGTTCTAGCTCTCTCTAAAAACTTCAAGTAATTAGCATAATATACTACTCCTCCAGCATCAGTATCTTCATAGTAAACTTTTAAAGTATGAAAAAAATTTTCATGCATAATATAATTATATCAAAAAAGTAAACTATTTAATAGAAACTAAGGTATAACTATTTAATGAATATATTTGTAATTTGGTTAGTGATGGTTACCGCATGGAACTTTGGTTATCCACAAGCAAGTCCTTTAGAAGATGTTGTAGTAGCTGTTATACTTTCTTTATTTAATATTTATCTTAAAAAATATCTTAAATTCTAATTATTGAGATGAAAAATATATATTTTGAAAATAAGCTATAGATTTCATCTTTGAGTTATCAGTATCAGACATAATAGCAATTCCATCAAGCTCTTTAACATCTAGATCGTGTAATCTTCTAAAATCCTCTTTAACATTAGCTTTAACTGTTACCCATTCATTTAAATTATCTTTTGTGCTAGCTAAAACATTGTCTATCGATTTTTTTGTATATGGACTTGGAAAATTTGCCCCAACTTCATTATTGCTTGAGAAAACATAATTAATTGCTCTATTTGATAATGGTGTAGCTCCAGTTTTTTTAATCACAAAAACTCTTGCAGCAAAATCATGCCCTTTTTTCGTATTTTCTTTAATTCCTGACAGATCTTTCTCAATTTTCCAAGTTATGTTTATAAATGGGGTCTTATCTAAGTTTATCTTGATCTCTTTTCCAAGGCCAGAGGCTGCATTATCAGCAACCGATTTCAAATAATTTCCGCTATCATTTGTTCCAACGGTATAAAGTGTTTTATTGTCAGCCCCTCTTACCTTTCTAACTTTAAGTTCTGCGAGCTCTGTTTCAGTAAAATCAAAGACTTGTAATTCATCTGCTAAAGACAAGTTTATAGATAAAATTGTGATGATTAAAATATTTAATAAAATTTTCATAAAAAATTAAAAAAAATTCTTCATACATTATTTAGACAAAATTTAAACATTCAAAATTCAATATTTAGTTCTATATAAATATTATGAAGACAATATCTGCTTTTATACTCTTAATTTACTGGTCTATAATGATTTTTGCACCAGTTATGTCTAAAGATATCAAATTTAGTAGAGCTAAAATTAATAATATTAAAATAATTGAGCAAAAGCCAAGAAGTTAGTAAGTCGAACGACCACCACTAATATCAAAGACTGCCGCTGTTGAAAAAGTGTTTTCCTCAGACGAAAGCCAACAAATCAATGAGGTAAACTCTTCAACCTCCAAAAATCGACCTCTAGGCACTTTTGAAAGCATTCTTTGGACATGTTCTTTGGTCATTTGATCTAAAATTCTAGTTTTTGCTCCTGCTGGAGTTACTGCATTTACAGCTATATTCTTATCTGCAAGCTCTTTGCCTAATGATTTTGTTAAACCTATTGCACCAGCTTTTCCGACGCTATAAGCACTGGCATTGGCATTTCCATCTTTTCCAGCTACTGAGGCCACATTAACAATTCTCCCATAATTATTTTTTATCATGTTTGGGACTATTGACCTGCAACAGTTAAATGTTCCCATTAAATTGATCTCTACAACTTTTTTCCACATTTCTATGTCGTACTCCCATAACGTAGCTGTAGGACCAGTTATCCCAGCATTATTTATTAAAATGTCAATGTTTGAGTTTTTTGTAATTTCATTTACAGTTTTATCAACCTCCCCATAATTGGATACATCCACAACATGGGAACTTAAATTAGGATTGTTTAAATCTTTAATAGCTTTTTTAATAGCCTTAGAGTCGTTATCCCATATTATTACACTTGCACCAGACTCTAAAAGCCTTTTAGAAATATCTAATCCAAATCCTTGGGCGCCTCCAGTTACGATTGCAGTTCTATTTTTAAAATCATAACTAATTTTTTTCATTGTTTTATTCTCTGGCTAATAAATAATATGTAAAAGCAGCTATAGCTGCTCCTATAATCCAAGAAAATGATTGAAGAAACATCAAATTAGCATTCCAAATTGTTGAAGCAGAAAAAATAAAACCTATAATTGCAGAATAAACTCCTTTTATATGCCAACCCCCAGTATAATAATAAATTCCATTATTCTCTAAAGAATATATATCTTTACTATTTATCTTACTCTTTTGAATAAAATAAAAGTCAGAAATCATAATTCCAAAAAGTGGTCCAAAAAAAGCTCCAAAAGTATCAATGAAAGATAAGGCTCCAACTTGACTTAAAAAAGTTAACCAAAATATTCCAATCATGAAACCTAGAATTGAAATTATTAAACCTGCACTCCTAATAGATAAAGAGAAAGGTAAAAAATTTACCAAAGTGTATTGAGATGGAATAAAATTAACT
This sequence comes from uncultured Pelagibacteraceae bacterium, assembly GCA_902554195.1. GTDB lineage: Bacteria > Pseudomonadota > Alphaproteobacteria > Pelagibacterales > Pelagibacteraceae > Pelagibacter. The sequence continues at coordinate 22,350 of CACDNT010000005.1, read as the reverse complement.
ATTAAATTTGTTGAAGCAGAAGCAATAATTATAAAAATTAAAGCTAAAACAACCAGGAATAAATTGTCTAATTTTCCAAGAATATCTGTTGGATTTGTTAAAATTCTGTTTAAATTTTCTGGATCTTGCTTCAAAAAAGCATCCATGCCAGAAACGATAAACAGCGCAAAAAAAGAAAAGATTAATAAATTTAAAATTAAGCTAAAATTTCCTTTTTTAAGCTGACTTTCATCTTTGACATATCTAGAAAAATCACCGAAACTCAAAATTACAACTGAGAAATAAGCAAACACTGTGCCAGAGACTGTTATTAATGGCCCAAAATTATCTTTATTAAGAAAATTTTCAGTATTTAAAATATTTAAGAAAGCTTGAGAAGTAAATTTAACATCACTAAGCAAAACTGATAAAAAAAACAATAACATCCCAAAATACACTGTTATAGCTGAAAATATAATAATTTTTTTGTTTATATTCATTCCTGCACTAAATAAAAAACCTTGCAAAATTATTGCAATAATAATTGCGGTCCAATCGATTAAATTCATTCCTAGAAAGAATATTAAAAATATTTCTTTATCAAGGAACATGGGTTCTATTGAAAAAAATGATATTCTTATAAGATAACTAAATGCTTTTGATAAAAAATATGTTTGAATACCGAATAAAAAAATACCAACAAAAAATCTAATCAATCCAAAGTATTTTGCACCAATAACACCTAGTGATGATCTTAGTAAAACAATAAAAGGTAATCCGTTTTTTTGAGATGGTTTTCCTATTAAATTTGAAAAGATGTAAATTAATAATGTTCCAATTATTGTCCCAGTAAACACAACGAAAGTATTAAGATCATAAATTAGATAAAGAGATACGATCAATGAAAAGCCAATAACACTTTGTATATTTACGCCCCAAAAGCAAAATAGAATTTTCCAATCCCAATTTTTATCAATAGGATTTACTGAAACTAAATCCCAATTAGTAAGATTTTTTTTTATATTTTGAGGACTCACTCAAGTAATATAAAACTTTAACTTTCTACTGTCCATATAAGAGAGTTGGTAACCATAAAGCAATTTTGGGAAATATAATTATTAAAATTAAACCAAAAATCTGTAAGACCATAAACTGCATCATTCCATAGTAAATATCCTTTAAATCCCATTCTGGTACTACTCCTTTTAAAAAATACGCAGATAATGCGACTGGAGGTGAAAGCCAGGCGGTTTGTAAATTTACAGCCACTAGGATAGCAAACCAAGTCAAATTAAATCCTAATGCTTCGATCAATGGTAATATTATTGGAACGATAATCATTACTATAGGTACCCATTCTAAAGGCCATCCCAATAAAAATATCATTACCATAACCATTGCTAGAATTAAATATTTATTCATTTCAAGACCTAATAAAAATTCAGTTAATAAAGTTGGAGTTCCTAGTCTTGCGAAAACAGCGCCAAAAAAATTTGAAGCAGCAACTAAAACCATTATCAATGCTGTAATCTCTAGTGTTTTTACTAATGCCTCCTGTAATTTTGGAAGAGTTAATTTTTTATAAGCTAATGAAAGAAGTAAAGCACCCATCGCTCCACATCCTGCAGCTTCAGTTGGTGTTGCAAAACCAAATAAAATACTTCCTAATGCTGCAAATACTAAAGCTGCTGGTGGAACTAAACCCAAGAAAAATTCAATCCACACATCTTTCATGCTTGCAGCTCTCATATCTTCAGGTATCACTGGTCCTAATTTTGGATTAATCATACATCTGATTGTTGTGTAACCGGCGTATAAACTTGCAAGTAGAATTCCTGGTATAATTGCAGCAGCAAATAAATCTATTACTGGAATTTCCATTATAGGCCCCATTACAACTAACATAATACTTGGTGGAATTAATATTCCTAAAGTTCCTCCAGCTGTGATAGTTCCAGCTGCAAGTCTCACATCATACCCAGATCTATTCATAGATTTTGCAGCCATAATCCCAAGTATTGTTACAGAGGCACCAACAATTCCTGTTGCAGCAGCAAATATTACAGAAACAAATAAAACTGCATAATATAAAGATCCTTTAACTTTTGCTAACATCATTTGGAACGCTGAAAATAATCTTTCCATTAATCCAGCTTGTTCCATCATAATTCCCATAAAGACAAAGAGAGGGACGGCGGCAAGTGTCTGCTCCGTCATTACCATAGAAAATTGGAGAGTCATTAAATAAAAAACTAGTTTTCCAAATCCTAAATAACCAAATACGAAACCTAAGAAAATTAATGTAAATGAAATTGGGAAACCTACAAATATTGCAAATAGCATTACGCCAACAAGAATAAAACCTAAGATGGCTGGGTCTATAAACTCAGCAATCATTTAGTCTCTCCAGGCCACTCGCCCTTTTTTGCTGCCCAATAACTTTTAAGCAACTCAGAAACTCCTTGAACTAGTAAAAATATTATACCAACCAGTAAACAAGTTTTGATTGGCCACATGTAAGGCATCCATGTGGTATCCATACCTCTTTCACCTCTTTGTATTGATTCTCCAACAAATCCTATAGTCATATAAAGAAAAACAATTAAACCTGGAAAATAAAATAATAAATATAACCAAAAGTCTATTAAACCTTGGTTTTTAGTTTTAAAATTTCTGTATAAAAAATCTGCTCTTATATGGACTCCTCTAGAAAGAGCGTAACCAGCACCCAGCATAAAAAGTGCTCCATATAAAAAACGACTTATGTCGTAAGCCCAAATTGTTGGTGCTAAAAATAATTTTCTTGCAAGAACTTCATAAGTCATTGCAAAAATTAATGGCATCAATATCCAGCAAACTATATTACCAATCCATTTACTGAATTTATCAATACTTGTAATAGATTTAGCCATCCAGAATGGCATATCTTCAGGCATTTTTCCTAAACCGCCTCGCCTTTCGGCAATCATTTCATCTGATATATCTAGTTTATCTGGTTCTTCTGCCATAAGATTTATGTATAAAAAACTAGAGCGGACTGTAAAAGTCCGCTCTAATTAAATCAAGATTAATTACTGATTACTTTAATGTTTCTGCGTGGGCCATACCTAACTTCGCATTAGACATTTGAGCACCACTCCAGAATGGAACCGCTATATCAGCAAAATTCTTCATTGAAGTATAAACTTCATTAAAGAATTTATTATCTTTAGCATTCTTGTTTAAAGAAGCTTTAGCAGCCGCCATGTACTCTGTGAAATAATCAGAAGGAGTATCTTCTAAAATTACCCCATGTTTAGTGGTTAACTCTCTCAAAGCTTTACCATTCTCATAGATTCTGTAGCTTAAAGATTTTGCTAACGATGCATTAGCAGCTACTTCAAGTGACTTTTTCTCATGAGCGCTCATAGCATTATATGTTTTTCCAGTAATATAAAAGTCAGCATTTACGACTACCTGGTGTAAACCTTGTAGGTAATAATGCTTTAGTACTTTTTGGAAACCAAATGTTAAGTCTGGTTTTGGACAACACCACTCAGCAGCATCAATAGTTCCTGCTTCAAGAGCTGGAAGAATATCTCCACCACCCATTGCGACTGATGCTATACCAATGTCTTTGTAAGTTTGTCCTGGAATTCCTGGAGGAGTTCTGAATTTATACTTTCTAAAGTCAGCCATATCTTTAATTGGTTTTGGAAACCAACCTAAAGCTTCTGGACCAACTGGTTGAATCATAAATCCTTTAATATCTCTTCCCATTTCTTTCCAAAGTTGATCGTATAATTCTTTACCACCACCATACTGGAACCATGATAAGAATGCGATATTGTCGATACCTACTCCACCACCAGCTACTGGGGAACCAAATAACATAGCAGCAGGGTGATCACCTGACCAATAGTGTGTCCATGCGAAACCACAATCAATCAAACCTTTATCAACAGCATCTAAGGTTTCTTTAACTCCTACAACAGCACCTGCAGGTAAAATTTCAAATTTTAACGATCCAGATGTAAGTTCTGTTACTGTATCAGTAAAGTCCTTTAACATTTTAACTTCATCAGCTTTAGTGTTAAGAACTGTCTGACATTTTAGTGTTTTTGCAGCATTAGCACTAGATGCAAATCCAAGTACCAAAACAGTTGCAAACAACATTGAAATGATTTTTTTCATTATTTTTCCTCTTGTTAGTTAAATTTAACGACAACATACAATCAGAAAAACAAAGTTCGTACAAGTGACAATTGATTAATATGAGTGTAAAGATGAACAAATGAGATTTATAAAAAAAACTTTTCAACTCTAGATGGAAAACTTTGATTTTATAATTTTAGGAGCTGGATCTGCTGGATGTGTTTTAGCTAATAGGTTGTCTGAAAATCCAAAAAATAAAGTTCTCTTAATTGAGGCTGGTGGTAAAGATAATTATCCCTGGATACACATACCGGTTGGTTATTTCAAAACTATGCATAATCCTTCAGTTGATTGGTGTTATAAAACCGAGCCTGATGAAACAATGAATAATCGATCAATTCGTTATCCTAGGGGGAAAACTTTAGGAGGAAGCTCAGCTATTAATGGTTTACTATATATAAGAGGTCAAAGTAGAGATTATGATGTTTGGCGTCAACTGGGTAATACTGGTTGGGGTTGGGATGATGTTCTTCCTTACTTTATCAAAGCTGAAGATCAAGAACGTGGTAAAGATAATTACCATGGTGTTGGCGGCCCTTTGTCTGTTTCAGATCAAAGAATACAATTACCACTGTTAAATGAATTTCAAAATGCAGCTGAAGAATTTGGTATTCCAAAAACGAAAGATTTTAATACTGGTGATAATCATGGGTGTGGATACTTCCAAGTAACTGAAAAAGATGGATTTAGGTGTAGTACTGCAGTTGGATATTTAAACCCAATTAAAAATAGAAAAAATTTAAAGATTATTACTCATGCTCATGTAAAAAAAATTAATTTCGAAAATAAAACTGCTAAAAATATCGAGTACTGGCAAGAAAATGCTCTAAAAAAGGTTGTAGCTAACAAAGAAATAATACTCTCATCTGGATCAATTGGATCACCTCAAATTTTACAAACTTCCGGAATAGGTAATTCAGAAAAATTAAAAGACCTTGGTGTAACTGTGGTGCATGAACTAAAGGGAGTTGGAGAAAATTTACAAGACCATTTAATGTTCAGACCAATTTACAAAGTTAATGGACTTAAATCATTGAACAAGAAAGTTAATAGTTTATTTGGTAAATTAATGATTGGCCTAGAATATGTTTTTAATAGGAGTGGACCAATGACAATGGGCGCTAGTCAAATGTGTATGTTTGCTAAGAGTGATCCTTCTTTAGAATTGCCAGATCTTCAATGGCACGTGCAACCAATGAGTATGGACACTTTAGGTGCTACTAAAAACCATGACTTTCATGCATTCACACCTACTGTATCAAATATAAGACCAACAAGTAGAGGTCACGTAAATATTATTAATAAAGACTCAAGAATTTATGCAAAAGTAAAACTCAACTATCTTTCAACTGACCATGATCGTATGGTTGCTGCAAAAGGTTTGAAACTTACAAGGAAAATAGTGATGGAGTCTGAAACTTTTAAAAAATATAAACCAGAGGAATATAGACCTGGTATTGATATTAATGACGATGAAGAACTTGTAAAAGCTGGATCAAATTATGCGCAAACTATTTTTCATCCAGTTGGCACATGTAAAATGGGACAAGATGATATGGCAGTAGTTGATGAAACTCTTAAAGTAAAGGGTTTAAATAATTTAAGAGTAATTGATGCATCAATAATGCCTAATATAACTTCTGGTAATACAAATGCACCCACAATAATGATTGCCGAAAAAGGTGCTGATATGATACTTAGAAGTAATGTTCACTGATTTAATTACGCCAGAACAAATTACAATTTTAACACAAATCATTTTAATTGATCTTGTATTAGCAGGAGACAATGCAATCATAATTGGAATGGTAGCATCAAAATTTCCTTTAGAACAAAGACGAAAAATTATTTTTTGGGGAATAGGTGGGGCAGTTGTCTTAAGAATAATCTTAACTTTATTGACTGCTTATTTATTACAAATTACAGGTTTAAGATTAATTGGAGGTGTTCTTCTTCTCTATATTGTCTACAAACTTTATATAGATGTCATAAAAGGTTCTGATCACGAAAGCGATATAAAAGTAGATAATTCCAATTTCCTAAAAGCTATTTGGACAATCTTATTAGCTGATTTTACTATGAGTTTAGATAATGTATTAGGAGTTGCTGGAGCAGCAGGAGATCATTACTATTTATTAATTTTTGGTCTTGTTTTGTCAATTGTACTAATGGCAACAGCTGCAACATTAATATCTAATTGGATAAAGAAATATAAATGGATTGCTTGGGCTGGATTATTGGCAATTTTAATTGTTGCTATTGAATTGATTTATACTGATATTAAAATATTATTTTTATGATGTATCTTAAAAAGTACAATTTAAAGAACAAAACCGCAGTTGTTACAGGAGCTGGGAAAGGACTTGGTAGAGCATGTGCAATAGCGCTTGCTGAAGCTGGTGCTAATTTGATAATCATCAGTAGAACAAAAAAAGATTTAGATGAGGTTTCAAAAAAGATAAAAAAAATAAAATCTAAATGTAAATCTTATGTATGTGACATCACAAATTACAATCAAATTAAAGAGATAATTAATAAGCAGTCAAAAATAGATATACTGATTAACAATGCAGGCAATAATATTCCAGAACATTTTACAAAAGTTAAAACAAAAAATATGGAGTATTTGGTTAAGATAAACACGATGGCAACTTTTAATCTTGCTCAATTATGTGCTTTAAAAATGATTAAGTTCAAAAATAGAAAAAAAATTGGTGGTGCAATTGTAAATATGTCTTCTCAAATGGGTCATGTTGGTGGTCCTATTAGAAGTGTGTATAATATGACAAAATTTGGCTTAGAGGGCTTAACTAAAGGAATGTCGATTGACTTAGCCAAATATAATATAAGAGTAAATACTGTCTGCCCAACTTTTGTTGTTACTCCGATGACAAGCAAATTTTTAAAAAGTAAAAAGTTTAAAAAAGAAGTTTTGGGAAATATTCCCTTGGGAAAATTTGCTGAACTTTCAGATGTAGCAAGCGCTGCAGTATTTCTTGCCTCTGATGCAGCGTCAATGATTACTGGAACTTCTTTATTAGTTGATGGCGGATGGACTGCAAAATAACATCAAGATTATTTTTTTTAATAATTTTTTTTATATCAACTCATTTAAATGCTATCGAGTTTAAAGGAAAATTTTTACAAGGTCACTATATTATAGGAATAACTGATCCCTCTTCTAAAATTATTATAGATAAAAAAGAAGTGAAAGTTTCTGAGGATGGTTATTTTGCTTTTGGTATCGATAGAGATAGAAAATTTAATTTAACTATTACTAAAATAACAAACGGAAAAAGTGAAAAAATAATTAAAAAAGTTCTTAAAAGAAAATACAACATTCAGAGAATAGATGGCTTAGAAGAGAGTAAAGTTACACCACCTGAGTCAGTTTACAAAAGAATAAAAGAAGAAAACAATAGAATTGGAAAAGCTAGAGCTATCAATTCTGATTTACCTTTTTTTAAAAACCAATTTATTATGCCTGTAGAAGGAATTATCAGTGGTGTTTATGGAAGCCAGAGAATTTTAAATGGTAAACCAAAATGGCCTCACTATGGAATTGATATAGCAGCAAAAAAAGGAACAATGATTAAATCATCAGCATCTGGGGTTGTGACAATGGCTGAGGATGATCTTTATTATACTGGCGGTACAATTATAATGGATCATGGACATGGGATTTCAACAATTTACTCTCATCTAGAAAATGTAATGGTATCTGTTGGAGACCAAATTAATCAAGGAGATATTATTGGTACGGTTGGATCAACAGGTAGATCTACAGGCCCTCACCTAGATTTTAGAGTAAATTGGTTTCAAACCAGACTTGATCCAATGTCTTTATTGAATTAGCAAAATTTATTTAAATGATGACTAGGCTTAAAAATTTATTATTAAAAAGCAGATGGGGTAAATATATTCTAGTTGGAGGGTTTACTTTTTTTTTAATAAAAGGTTTAGTTTGGTTGATTGTTTTCTTTATAGCTGGTTTTAGTTTGATAAACTTTGGATCATAAAATATAATTTATTAAAAAAATTAAAAAGATAATTTAAATATATGAGCACACTAATAGAAAGAACTTCAAATAAATTGGTAAAAGCTTTTCTAAGGAATAAGACTATTGCACCATTGCCTAGAAAATTTACAAAAAAACTAACTGATGCAAATAAATTTAGAATACTTTGTGAAAGTAAAGTTAAAAAGCCTATAATTGGTTTCAAAGCTGGAGGAACCGGTATTCCAGTGATGAAAAAATTGAAGGAGAAAGAGCCATTTTATGCATCTGTTTATAAAAATAACTTCTTAAAAAGTGGTAAAAGTGTCAAGATAAGTAAGACAACTTTTGGTATTGAGTTAGAAGTTTGCTATCTGATTAGAAAATCTTTTTTTTATTCAAAGGGTGTAATTACGATGAAGAATATCTCAAAATTTATTTCTCATATGGCTCCTTGCATCGAAATCGTTGGTTATAGACAAAGAAAAAAGGGAATAACTTCATTTGGAGATTTATGTAGTGATTTTGGAGCTAATGTAAAATTTTTAATTGGTCAAAAGAAAAAATATAAAAAAATTAATATTGGAAATTTAAAAACAAATATTTCTAACAAAAAAACAAAGCAGAATATTAATGGTAATACTAATGCTGTTTTTATTAATCCATTAAACTCATTAAGGTTTGTTTTAAATAAATTAAAAAAAGATAAAGTTCATTTAAATAAAAATTTTTATGTATTTACTGGATCTACTGTAGGAGTAGTTCCAATAGGAAGAGGTCTTTATCAAGGTAAAATTGATAAATTAGGTTCTGTTAAAACAATTATCAGATAAAAGTGAAAACATTAATTCTTTTAGCTTTGGTAATTGTAGTTGGTTGGGTATTATTCAGACCCATTACAAAAAAAGAGCTTAATAGATATAACGATAAAGATTGGCCTGATATGAATTTATAATATGGTTATAAAATAAAATTATTGGGAGCTTTTTTTCTCATTTTCAAAAAAATTAGCTAATAAAGGAAATATTGTATTTGCTATCCTCTCTGATCCTTGAGGAGTTGTGTGAATTTCATCATAAAAATCATTTTTTTCCATTTTAAGGATTTCATCCAAAGGTATCAAAAAATATTCATTATTATTAGAAAATTTTTTAAGCTGGTTATTTGCTAAAAATAATCTTTTATCCTCTAAACCATTATATTTTAATTGGGTAATGAAAATTGGCTGAATATTATTAATTTCTATTATTGATTTAAGTTTAATTAGCTTATTCTGAAATTTATTTAAAAATTCGAGATCTTCATTATCTAAATCGTTGTGCAAAATGACTGCTTTTTTATAATCAACATATTCAAAATTATCATATAAAGAACTTATATTAAAATCATAAGCAGATGTATTTTTTGGAAAATACTTGTTCTTAAAAAATTTAAACTTATCAACAAAAATACTATTATTTTTTATGTAGTCTTTTATTTGATCAATTTTTTTTTGGCTTATTTTATAATCTAAAAAAGGATCATCAATATTCCTTTCATTTATACCAATATAAAAAATTACATATCTGGGGTTAAAATTTGGAATTTTTGAAAACCAAAAATTAAAATCATTAATATAACCATTTACTGATTTTCCATCTGTTGAAGCGTTATAAATATTAATATCAATATTTGATAATCGGAATTTTTCATTAATTGATCCAACAATTGTTAATTTTTGAGGAGTAAATCTTTGATTTCCCGTACTCCCACCTTCAAATATCACTTGAACATTTTTTGGATCAAAATCTTCACCTCTAAAACCCCAATAATTTCTTTTATAGGAAAAGATATACTCTTTGCCATTGAAATTTGAGGATGTATTCCAATTAATTTTTCTTTCCTTACGCATATAAATACCAAAGTTTTCATCTTTGAACCAATAACCAAAAAAAACTTCTATTAAAATGATCAGAACTAAAAAAACTAAAAAATTATAGTAAATAATTTTAAGAATTTTCATCGAATTAATCTAACTCAAATTCTTTTGTATAGTCTTTTTTAAGATTTGGATTTTGTTTTGATTTGTTTAAAATACAATCACCAATAACTAAATAATCTAATTCAGTGCCCATAAAACAATTAAACGCATCAGTTGGAGTATTTACGATTGGCTCGCCCCTCACATTAAATGAAGTATTAACTATTACAGGACAGCCAGTTTTTTCTTTAAATTTTGATATTAAATCATAATAACGAGAATTAGTATCTCTTGTAACAGTTTGAATTCTTGCTGAATAATCTACGTGAGTTACTGCTGGAATTTCAGATCTTTTAATATTTAACTTATCTATACCAAAAAGTTTTTTTTGCTCATCAGTCATTTCAATTTTTTTATCAGAATTAATATTTGAAACTAATAACATGTAAGGACTATCAACGTTCATGTTAAACCAATTGGATAAATCCTCTCTTAATATTGAGGGTGCAAAAGGCCTGAAACTCTCTCTATATTTTACCTTTAAATTAAGATTTTTTTGCATTTGATCAGATCTTGGATCACCTAAAATAGATCTTCCTCCTAGTGCTCTTGGACCAAATTCCATTCTACCTTGAAACCATCCAATTGCTTTTTCATTTGATAATAATTCAGCAGCTTTATCAATTAATTCTTCGTACTTTAAAATTTCATAGTTAGCTCCTGCATTATTAAGTTCTTTTTCAATTTCACTTTGATTAAATTCTGTTCCTAGATATGAACCTTTCATATCATCGTTTGAGTTTACTGATCTTTCTTTCCCTTGATCAATATACCAAAGTGCTAGTGCCGCACCCAAAGAGCCACCTGCATCACCGGCAGCTGGTTGGATCCAAATATTATCAAAAATTTTTTCTTTAAGAATTTTTCCATTGGCAACACAGTTCAATGCAACACCACCGGCTAAACACAAATTTCCAATATCATATTCTTTTCGAATAGATTTTGCTAAATTAATCATAATTTCCTCAGTAACTTTTTGAATTGAAGCAGCTATGTCCATGTGAAATTGAGTGATCTTTTCATTTTGTGAATTACGAGGTTTTTGACCAAATAAATTATTAAATTTTTCATTTGTCATAGTAAGTCCAGTTGCATAATTAAAATATCTTTGATCTAATCTAAAAGTTCCATCATCTTTTATATCGATTAATTGTTTTATCTTATCTTCAAAAATTGGATTTCCATAAGGAGCTAATCCCATTAATTTATATTCACCACTATTTACTTTAAAACCTGTGTAATAAGTAAATGCAGAATAAAGTAAACCAAGAGAGTGTGGAAAATGAATTTCTTTTTTGATCTCTAAATCATTTTTTTTTCCTACTGCAACAGTAGTTGTTGCCCATTCACCTACTCCATCTGCAGTTAAAATAACAGCTTCTTCAAAAGGTGATGGAAAAAAAGCACTTGCTGCATGACTTAAATGATGATCTGAAAAAAAAATATTTTCATCAGATTTATAATTATTGTCATGTTCTTTAAGCTTATTAAATAAAAGATTTTTTTGAAAAAGCTTTTCTTTTATCCATAAAGGCATAGCTTTTGCAAAAGATACAAAACCTCTAGGTGCAAATGCTACATATGTTTCCAGCAATCTTTCAAATTTTAAAAAAGGTTTTTCAAAAAAAACGATATAATCAATCTCGCTCAATTTTAATTTTGCATATTTTAAAACAAATTCAATTGCATTACGAGGATAGCTAGGGTCATGTTTTTTTCTTGTAAATCTTTCCTCTTGAGCAGCAGCAATTATTTTTCCATCTTTTAAAACACAGGCTGCACTATCATGATAAAATGCAGAAATACCTAATATATAAGTCACTTTAAAAAATTGTATAAATAAATGGGGCTACAGCAGATCCTTGAGTTAAAACAATTAACCCGCCAAATAGAACTAGAACTATGATAATCGGCAGAAGCCAATATTTTTTTCTTACTTTTAAAAATTCCCAAAATTCTTTTATAAAACTCATATTAAAATTGATTCTTCATTTTACTTTTTGGTCCAGTTTTCTCAATCCAATAAGACTTATTATTATTATACTTTAAATTAAGTACATCTTTTCCAAAAAATCTCATTAAAACACCTATGGGGGTTACTACAAAAAAAAATATTATTCCCATAATAATCGGTGAAACTATTTTTCCTAAAAAGATCCCAAATTTAAACCAAAGTTTATTAAGAGGTGTTAATATCTTAGAATTTAAAATACCTAAAATAAGAAAAATAAAAGATATTATTAAAGACCATAATCTAAATTCACCTGTATTTATTAAGGGATATAAAGCTATTAACAAAAATACAATAAAAAAGACAATTCCAAAGCTTCGGTTAGAACTTATTTTAACATCATCCATTCAAAGATTTTTGAGGTTTCATATCTTTTTTATCAATACCAGCAACTCTAACTGGCTTCTTCATCGCATCTCTTCTAAATGGTTCACCCAACTCTTGATTCAAAATAACTTCAATAAATGTAGTAATTCCTTTTTTTTGATCTTCACAAGATTTTTTTATTGCCTCCGTAGTCTCTTCCATTGAACGTACAGTTACTCCTTTTAACCCACAAGCATCAGCTACTTTTGCATAACTTAATTCAGGATCCAGCTCTGTTCCAACAAAATTGTTATCAAACCAAAGTGTGGTATTTCTTTTTTCTGCTCCCCACTGATAATTTCTAAATATAACCATCGTGATTGCTGGCCATTCTTCTCTTGCACATGAACTCATTTCGTTCATACTTATTCCAAAAGCTCCATCACCTGCAAAACCAATTACAGGTGTGTCTGGACATCCAATCTTTGCTCCAAGTATTGATGGAAAACCATAACCACAAGGACCAAACAAACCTGGTGCCAAATATTTTCTAGGTTTTTCGAAAGTTGGGTAAGCATTTCCAATTGCACAATTATTACCTATATCACTTGAGATAATTACATCCTCTGGCATTCCAACTTGAATTGCTCTCCAAGCTTGTCTTGGTGACATTCTATCTTTATCTCTCTCTCTTGCTTCTTTATTCCATACTGTTCCTTCATCATCATCTTCATGATCCAAACTTGATAATTTTTGTAACCATGCAGATTTTGTTTGATGAATTAAGTCTTTTCTTTTTTTTCTATCAGTGTCTCCTGCATTAGATGATAATTTATCAAAAATTTGTTGTGCAACCAATTTTGCATCACCGCTAATACCTACAGTCACTTTTTTTGTTAAACCAATTCTATCTGGATTGATATCAACTTGAATTATACTTGCTTTCTTCGGCCAATAATCAATTCCATATCCTGGAAGTGTGGAAAAAGGATTTAGTCTTGTTCCTAGTGCCAAAACAACATCTGCTTTTGAGATCAATTCCATTGCAGCTTTTGAGCCGTTATATCCTAATGGTCCTACAGCTAATGGATGACTTCCTGGAAAGCTATCGTTGTGTTGATAGCCAGAACAAACAGGAGAGTCTAATTTTTCTGCAAGTTTTTTTGTCTCCTCAATTGCATCACCGATCACTACTCCTGCACCAGATAAAATAACAGGAAACTTGGCATTTGATAAAAGATTTGCAGCTTTGTTTATCGCTTCCACTCCACCACCTTGTCTTTCTAACCTAACTATTGGTGGTAATTCAATATCAATAACTTGAGTCCAATAATCTCTTGGAACATTAATTTGCGCCGGCGCTGAGCCTCTTATTGCTTTTTCAATTACTCTATTTAAAACTTCAGCCATTCTAGATGGGTCTCTTACCTCCTCTTGGTAACAAACCATATCTTTAAATAAATTCATTTGCTCTACTTCTTGAAAACCTCCTTGGCCCATAGTTTTATTTGCTGCCTGAGGTGTTACTAATAATAGTGGTGTATGATTCCAATAAGCAGTTTTAATTGGGGTTACTAATCCAGTGATGCCTGGCCCGTTTTGTGCAATAACCATTGACATTTTACCTGTAGATCTAGTGTAGCCATCTGCAATTAATCCACCATTAGTCTCATGAGCAACGTCCCAAAAAGTAATACCTGCATCAGGAAAAATGTCAGAGATAGGCATGAATGCTGAACCAATTATTCCAAAAGCATGTTCAATGCCGTGCATTTGTAAAACTTTTACAAAAGCTTCTTCTGTTGTCATTTTTGTCATCAATAGAACCTTTCTAAACTAGTAAATAAAATAATTTTTATAAAACTATTTCTTAATTGTCGCGATTAATATATAAGATTTTAAAAAATTCAAACAAACAAATCGACACGATATAAATGGCTACTGACATCATAATTCACGATAAAAAGGATAATGTAGGTGTCGTGGTAATTGAAAAAATTACTCCAAATCAAGACTGTAAATGCTGGATTATGGAGGATGATAGTTCAACAGCTATTCAATCAATGGATGAAATACCATTGGGTCATAAAATTGCTATGACAGACTTAAAAGAAGGAGACGCAATTTTAAAATATGGTCACGACATAGGAAAAGTTGTTAAATCCATAAAAAAAGGTGAGCATGTACATGTTCATAACGTAAAAACAAAAAAGTGGTAAATTGATGGAAATTCCAAAAAGTTTTTTAGGTTACAAAAGAGAAAATGGAAGAGCGGGAACTAGAAATCACGTAATTATTTTACCAGTAGATGATATTTCAAATGCTTGCGCAGAAGCAGTCGCAAACAATATAAAAGGAACTATCGCATTACCTCATTCATATGGACGATTACAGTTTGGAGCAGATTTAGAATTACACTTTAGAACAATGATAGGTACAGGAAGCAATCCAAATGTTGCCGCTGTAATTGTAATTGGTATTGAGCCAAAGTGGACAAAAAGAATTGTGGATGGAATAGCAAAAACTGGAAAACCTGTCGAAGGTTTTCATATTGAAAGGACAGGTGATATTGGAACTGTTATGAAAGCATCCAAAAAAGCCCAAGAATTTGTAATGTGGGCTTCAGAAAAACAAAGAGAAGAGTGTCCGATAAGCGACTTATGGATTTCAGTAAAATGTGGAGAGTCAGATACTACTTCAGGTCTTGCGTCAAATCCTACAGTTGGAAACTTGATGGATAAACTTGAGCCACTAGGTGTTCATTTATGTTTCGGTGAAACTTCAGAACTTACTGGAGCTGAAAAAGTTTGTGCTTCCAGAGGTGCAACAAAAGAGGCTTCAGATAAGTTTATGAAAACTTGGAGTGCTTATAATGATTTCATCTTAAAAGAGGCAACAGACGATTTATCAGAGAGTCAACCAACTGCTGGAAATATAGCAGGTGGTTTGACAACTATTGAAGAAAAAGCATTTGGAAATTTTCAAAAAATCGGTGATTGTAAATTTATAGATGTTTTAGAACCAGCTGAAGAACCAAAAAAAGGTAAAGGACTATACTTTATGGATACCTCTTCAGCAGCAGCTGAGTGTGTAACACTTCAAGCAGCAGCAGGATTTAATATTCATCTATTTCCTACTGGCCAAGGCAATATTGTTGGAAACCCTATTGAGCCAGTTGTAAAATTAACTGCTAACCCACTAACAGTTAAAAGTATGGGTGAGCACATTGATTGTGATGTATCAAAAATTCTTTCAAGAGAAATGAATTTATCAGAAGCGGGAGATAAACTTATTGAAACAACTTTAAAAGTCGCCAATGGAAGATTAACCTGTGCAGAAGCTTTGGGTCATAAAGAATTTGTTATGACCAAACTTTATAGAAGCGCATAATCATTTAATAAGTAATGGCTTTTAAAAACTACTTGGTGTTCATACCAGGTATAATCCTTGCATTTATTTTTTATTCTCTTTCTGAAGGTTTTAATAATATTATTGGAATTGAGCTTTTAGGATACAGTAAAAGTCCGATCTCTACAGCGATGATAGCAATTCTACTAGGTATTTTCTTTGGAAATTTTTTTATAATTAGAGAAAGTTTTCAAAAAGGATTAGATTTTAGTAGAGATTATATTTTAAAATTTGGAATAATCTGCTTAGGTATTCAATTAAAACCCTTTGAGTTTTTAGAATTTGGAAAAATAGCAATACCATTGATATTAATTTGTATAGTCAGCGTCTTAATCGTAATAAAACTTTTGATTAAAAAACTTCGAATACCAACTAGGATGGCTTACTTGATATCAATTGGTAGCACTGTGTGTGGTACCACAGCTATTATGGCAACTGCACCAGTAATAAGAGCTAATAAAAGTGAAATTTCTTATGCAATTGCAAATATTACTTTATTCGGAATATTGTCGATGTTGTTATACCCTTACTTCGCCAATTTCTATTTTGAGGGAAATTCATTATTCGTAGGTCTTTTTTTAGGAACTGCTATTCACGAAACATCACAAGTTGCTGCAGCTGGTTTAATATATGACCAACATTTCAATAGTCCCGAAACATTAAATATTGCAACTGTCACAAAACTTATAAGAAATACTTTTTTAATAGTTATGATTCCTCTTTTTGCTTTTCTTTATTATAGAGGTAAAATTAAAGAAAAAAGTTACTCTATTTTAAAAATATTTCCTTATTTTGTTTTAGGTTTTATTGGAATGATAATTTTAAGAAATGTTGGTGACGAAGTTTTCACTTCAAACAATAATTGGATTGAAATTATTAATTTAGTTAAAGCTAGTTCTAAGATTTTCTTAACAATGGCTATGGCTGCTATAGGCTTATCAACAAACTTAAAAGATATGAGAAATATGGGATATAAACCTTTTGTTGTAGGATTTGCAGCGATGTTAACAGTTGGAATCGTGAGTATTATAACAATTGAAATGTATCTTAAATTTTTTATTTAGTTTGTTTTGCTGTTTTATCAAAATATTTTTTTCTAAACTTTGAAATTGACCTTCTAATAAAGGCTGCAGCAATTCCTAAAATAACGGCAAACAAAATAGAAAATAGTCCATAAAAAAATGGCATATCTTCCGAAAACTCTTTAATAAATTTTGAAAAAAAGTTTAAATCTGGTGATCTTACTGATGCTACCCCCTTCTGTATTTCCTCAGCAAAAAAAGTATCATAAGCTATTACAATACCAACAATTAATAATAAAATTGCTAATAATGCCTTTAATCCAGAGTTGTCAATCTGTTCTCCAAGTTTTTGACCTACCTGAACTCCTAGTATTGATCCGACAACTAACATTAAAACTAACATCAAATCAATTGAACCATAATTAATTGAGTGAAGAAATGTAACTATTACACTAACAAAAATAGTCACAAACAAGGAAGTTCCAGGCACTAATTTTGTTGGCATCTTAATAATGTAAATCATTGCTGGAACTAAAATAAACGCGCCCCCAATACCCATTATAGCTGCAATGAAACCAACAATTAATCCAATAATAATTGGTGTAAATATACTTTCATATAATTTGG
The DNA here is from genome assembly GCA_902554195.1 of uncultured Pelagibacteraceae bacterium. Lineage (GTDB taxonomy): Bacteria > Pseudomonadota > Alphaproteobacteria > Pelagibacterales > Pelagibacteraceae > Pelagibacter. The sequence continues at coordinate 4,785 of CACDNT010000005.1, read as the reverse complement.
ATTTTGGAAATCTCATTCTAAAAGGGAGTCCATGAATCCAATAATGGACATGTAGTTTTTTCTTCTCTACTATATTTTTTTTGGCTTTATCAATTTCACCTAAACTTTCTACCAACATCAAAGTCCCTATTATTGCAAGAATGTACATGTAGGCTAAAGAAATTACTGTATCTATTTTTCCAATATCCTTAAAATAAGTGAAAGTAAAAATGCCCAATACAGTTCCAATTGTTCCACCAATGACTATCATTAATCCCATTTTGTAATCTAAAGTATTTTTTAACCAATGAGTGGTAGATCCAGACACAGAAGTTGCTAAGATATTGTTAGCCTCATTTGCTACCGCATAAGCTGGGGGTACACCCATAAAGATTAAAAAAGGTGTCATTAAAAAACCACCTCCTACTCCAAACAAACCTGAAAGAACACCAACAATGGCACTAATCAAAAGTATTTCAACTGGATTAATAAAGACTTGGGCTATAGGTAAAAAAACGTCCATCAAATATAAAAACTTAAAATATTACTTATTTAAAAGTAATAAAAGTCCCAACTAAGATAACACCCCAACATGCAGCTATAGCTGAAAAAATTCCAGTTTTAATAAAAGTTGATTTTTTATTAGCTATGATATTTAGAATTTTTAAATTTGAAAGATGCATCTAAATCCCTGAATACACCCAGTAAAAAAATTGTCAAACTATAATTAATAAATTGTGGCTCCAAAAATTTTGATCTCATCATCCTCAACCCCAAGTACTAACCTTCCAAGGAACTCCCCGGGTATTTCCTTGTTAGTCTGTTTGATTAATACTGTTATGTGGTCACCACGTCTTAAAGTTCCAAAGGGCTTGTAGGTTTCTTCTAGATTTGTGATAATTTTATTGTTTGCCCATTGTTTACCTAACTCAACTTCATTTGCTCCAAATAGCATTTGTGTTGAAAAGTCTTTGGTAAAACCTCCATAATCCTTCATATTTGAGGCTCGTACTAAGTTTTCCCACAAGGGTTTTCCAATTTTAAAAATCTCTTCATCTGACTTTGATAAAAGATCCATAAATGTTCTTAAAATAAATTATGAGGCCTTCTTTTTCTCTTTTTCATCAACAATGTGATAAACCGGAACTTTTTCTAGAGTAAATTTACCAGTTTTGGGATCTCTTCTTGAAACTGTCAAACAATGCCAATTTTCATCGTCTAATTTCATATGATCTCCTCTATAATAATAACCCGGCCAACGAGTTTCCTCCCTAAATAAAGTATGCTCAGTCACACACTGTGATGTCAAAGCTCTATGTTTCAACTCCCAAGCTCTCATTAACTGATGATAATCTTCTGCACCAACGAACTCTAAATCCTCTTGTAACCAAGCTAAAAGTTCTAAAGCTTTTTTTAGTAAATTTCCATTGGTCATATAATTTGAGGTAATACCTCCAACGTATTCATCCATAATCTTTTGAAGTCTTTGTAGTCCTTGTATTGGAGAAATATAACTTGGTGAAACAGTTCCTCCAGTTATTTCGTTTTGAGCAACTGTGTATGTTTCTAAAGGTTTGTAGACAGCTTTTTTAAAATTATCACATTGTTTATCTGTAACATTTATTCCTTCAGCTTTCTTATCTTCTATATATTTGACTGCTGCTTTTGCTGCTAATCTACCCTCTGTAAAAGATCCTGATGAAAATTTATGTGCACTGCCACCCACTGTATCTCCTGCACCAAAAAGACCATCAATTGTCAACATTCTGTTATAACCCCAGAAGTATTCTGGTGGAGATAAATCTTCAGGTCCGCTAACCCACGCTCCAGAGCATGTTGCGTGTGATCCCATAACGTAAGGTTCAGATGTTGTTAATTCAGGATTTGTATACTTTGGATCAATATTTTGTGATGCCCAAACAACAGCTTGTCCAACTGTCATCCCTAAAAAGTTTTCCCATCCGACTGTTTCTAAATGTGGATCTTGAAAAGCCTCTTTAGTAACCATGTGAATCGGTCCGCCACCGGCAGCAACTTCTTGTATAAATGCGTGGTTTCTTAAACAAGTAGGTGTTGGATGATGATCAATATATTCACCAACTAATTCTTTCGTTTGATTATACCATTTTTTTTCATAATTTTCGCCGTTAGCATTTTGTGTGTATGTTTTTAAATGTAAAAAATATGCCCCGACAGGTCCATACCCATCTTTAAATCTGCACAATACAATTCTATTTTCCATTTGTGTCATTTTCGCACCAGCAGCAATTGGTAATGCATAAGCAGAACCATTACTCCATGGAGCGTACCAAGTTCTTCCCATACCTTCTCCTACTGCTCTTGGTTTAAAAATATGTGATGCACCACCTGCAGCAACAATAACTGCTTTAGCTCTAAATACATGAAAATCTCCTGTTCTCATATTAAATCCGACAGCTCCACCAATTCTATTTTCTTGAGCTTCATCCATTAATAAATGAGTAACCATTATTCTATTATAAATTTTATCTGCAGATTTTTTTGCTGCCTCAGCAACGATTGGTTTATAGCTTTCACCATGTATCATGATTTGCCATTTACCCTCTCTTAAATATCTTCCAGTTTTTTCATTTTTCATCATTGGAAGCCCCCACTCATCAAACATGTGAACAGTTGAGTCTACATGACGAGCCATGTCATAACCTAAATCTTCTCTAACCATTCCCATTAAATCATTTCTAGCATATCTTACATGGTCCTCAGGTTGATTTTCATCCCATTGCATACCCATATAACAATTGATTGCGTATAAACCTTGTGCGACCGCACCACTTCGATCGATGTTTGCTTTTTCTACACAAACAATTTTTAAATCTCTTCCCCAATGTCTGGCCTCGAATGTTGCTCCAGTGCCAGCCATTCCACCACCAACGACTAATACATCACATTCTTCATAATGTGTTTTGTGCTTAGCCATTAATAATAAACCCCTTTTTTAAAAGACTCTTTTGGAACTGATGGCAATTCCTTATTAGTATTTAACCCCTCTGGCTCACTATATAATCTTTGTGAATTTATTTCTCCTTGATTAGGGGTGTCGCCTTCAGCAAGCTTAGGTATAAATTTTCCCCATGGTTTTGTTGTTATTGGGGATACGAAATTTTTCTCTGTTCCATTTCTAAATTTAATTTTCCAAGAGATTGTTCCTTTTTCCTCTTCTCTTCTAACTCTTACGCTATGTCCCATTGGTGCAAAATCAGCATATCCTCTTACATCAATTGCATGATTAGGGCATGCTTTTACACAAGAATAACATTCCCAACAAAAATTTGGTTCAATATTTTTTGCTCTTCGAATATTTTCATCTATATGCATGATGTCCGAAGGACATATATCTACACAATGTCCACAACCATCACATCTTGTCATGTATACAAAAGTTGACATAATTTATATTTCTCCTTTTTTTAATAACATATTAATAGTGTTTTGGCTCTTCTCTTTTAATACCTAAGCCAAATTGCTCAGGGGCATCTGCTGGTGGAGGAAGATTATCTCTTGAACCATCAGCCTCAGCTAGATTTTTTTGTATTGCTGCCCCAGGTTTGTAGAACATATGGGCAAATTTAGACCAATAAACACCACCAAATAAAATTAAATTTGATGCAACATATAAAATTAAAAACAAATATGATAATCCTATTTGTCCCTTAAATTGAGTGTAAGACCATGCTAACCCAAAAGTTGAACATGCAAGTAATGCTAAAACAAATAAATCAGCTTTAATGATTCTATACCAAGGATGAGCTTCCGCTGATACGTCTACTCTTAAAAAAAACCAAAACCAATACCCACCCAAGCAAGTTAATATTGCTCCTGCATGCCAAATTAACGACCAAGTTTGAGAACTTGGTTTATCAGCACCTGTGTAACAAAAAACTAAAATAGCTGAAGACACCCAAAATAAAATTGTTCCGTACATTCCTAGAACATGTGCCAGTCTTCTTTTACCAAAACCTAATTCAGAGGTAGTACCAATATCAACAACTGTTGTTTTAGCAATCACGGAAACTTTTTCTCCAACACCTAGTTCTTTTGTCGCTGATAGTTTTGCTTTTTTTGCGTTATTAAAAAAATAAGTCAAATTTTTATGATGTATCATTTGAATAATAGTTCCAACTGCAATCAACAAAACCATTACAATAACAAAAGATTGCATAGCAAACGGTGAAATGGTTTCTGATAAAATTGAAAATGGATTGTTGCTTAACATTTTCGCCTTTTGTTAAATTTTGAATTAGTTTTACAGTTTTATATATAGTTGAATTTATAGTTCAACCTCAAACTAGGGTCAATTTGTCTTTTATAACAGGCTAATTTTTTCTTTTATAATGTTGTTTGTTTGGAATTACTGATCTTACTCCACCCTGAGGATTATCTACATCTCCTTGTCTTCGGGGAATCAGATGAAAATGACAATGTAAAATAGATTGACCAGATACAATTCCTATATTTGTGCCTAGATTGAATCCTTTAACTAATGGATCTTTATTGATTATTTCTTTTTTTACAATTTTTAAAAGATCATTACAGGCAACCAATTCATCATTAGATAAATCAAAATAATCTTTTATGTGTCTTTTAGGTATAATCAAACAATGATGTTCTGAAACTGGATATGAGTCATAACTTGCATATGCCAATTCATTTTCATGAGCACATCCACTTTTTTTAACATTGCAAAATAAACAAGGATTGTTCGGGTCTTTCATTTGCTAAAATCTATAAGAATTACATTTATTTAAAACTGCATCATATTGTTTTGAT
>CACDNT010000004.1 GCA_902554195.1 uncultured Pelagibacteraceae bacterium | reverse complement strand
TGTATTTCTGTTAATTGGTTTATTCTGTTCAATTTATTCTGTTTTTAGTCTTAAAACTGGTTCTTCTTTTATTGGTAAATGAATTATTGCTGCAAAAACAGATAATGCAATTGCTAAATACCACGCATAATTATATGACCCATAAGTGTCGTGAAATAAACCTCCTAGATAAGCTCCAAAAAACGAACCAATTTGATGACTTAAAAAAACTATTCCATATAACAAACCCAAATATTTTGTTCCAAAAAGGTGAGCGACTATTCCACTTGTAGCTGGTACTGTCGATAACCAGAGGAATCCAAAACTTGCTCCAAATATAAATGCTGCAATATTGCTAGCCGGTGTAAATATAAAAAATATTATTGAAACGCCACGCAAAAAGTAGATAGCACTTAATATTATTTTTTTACTCATTTTTGTAGAAAGATAGCCACTTAATAAAGAGCCAAAAATATTAAATAACCCAATTAATGATAAAATTGCTGCAGCAGTCCAATCCTCAAGACCTCTGTCTATTACATACTTTGGAACATGAGTTCCAACCAAAGTAATATGAAATCCACAAACAAAAAAACCAGATACTAATAAAATATAACTTTTTGTTTTAAATGCTTCATATAGTGCTTCAGAGAATGATTGTTCTGATTTTTTTTTATTATTTTCAAGAGCCGATGGTGATCTCACAAAGTAAGCGGATACTAACCCAGCTATTAACATCATTCCAAAAACAAATAAAGTATAATTCCATCCAAATTCATTTAAAGAGTAACTTGTAAAAATTGGAGACAAAAAGTAACCAAATGATCCTACAGCAGTCACAAAACTCATTGCAATAGTCCTTGTAGATAGAGGGAAGTGTTTTCCAACAACAGACATCGGAATACTTATAGCTGTACCTCCCAGTCCTATTCCAATTAGCAATCCCATGTGTATTTGGAAAAAAATTCCTGTATTAGGTCCTGTATACAAAAAGAAAATTCCAGCAGTGTAAAAAATAAATGCTGAGATAATTGCTATATGACCACCATATTTGTCTGCGATAGCGCCAAAAATAGGCCCTGTTAAACCCCACATTAACATCTGGATTCCTATTGCAAAACCAAATGCTGTATTACTTATTTTCAAACTTTCATTGAAATCCATAAAAAACAAACCAAAGGTTTGTCTAACTCCAAGTGAAATTAGAACAACAAAACAAGCTGCAAATAATGTAACTATTGCCGTTCTAGATTGAAAAAATTTTTCTGAACTCATTTTAAATATCTTAACGCTTGTTTGATATCAGCAATTAAGTCATTTGGATCTTCAAGTCCAATATGAAGTCTTACCAAATGTTCATCTTTCGCTAAGCTCATAAATTTTCTATTTCCCGTTTCTCTAAATTCTTGATGTAAAACTAAACTTTCAAAACCACCCCAGCTATATCCATAACCAAATAATTTTAGTGAATTTACAAATTTTTTAACAGAATCTTTGTTTTTTGATTTTATCTTAAGTCCCATTAAGCCAGAGGCACCTGAATAATATTTTTTCCACATTCTAAAATTTAATGAATTTTTTTTATAAGGGTAAAGAAGTTTTATCTTATTGTTCCTTGATAAAAAGGCTGCAACTTTTTTTGCATTTTCTCTATGTCTATCCAATCTCACATCTAAAGTTCTCAAACCTCGAGTGATTAAATATGCATCATCAGGTCCTAATCTTAATCCTGTAATTTTTTCAGCAGCCTTAACTTTAGAAAAAACTTTTTTATTAACCGCTAAACTTCCACCCATTACATCAGAATGACCAGAATAATACTTTGTAGCAGAAACAATTGACATATCAAAACCAAGCTTTATTGGTTTTAAAAAATAAGGTGTTCCCCATGTATTATCTATCGCAGTTAAAACTTTATTTTTTTTTGCAATAGAAATTATTTTTCCAAGATCTTGAAAATCGAAAGTATTACTTCCAGGGTTTTCAACAAATATTAATTTTGTTTTCTTTGTAATACTATATTGTAAAGTTTTTAAATCACTCGGATTATAAAAAATCGTTTTAATATTAAATTCTTTTAAAAAATCTTTTGTTAAAATTCTTGTTGGACTATAAACTGGATCTGCAGCTATAATTTCATCTCCTGGTCTTACAACGCTAAAAATTGCTAAAAAAACTGAACCAAAGCCTGTCGGCGTAGTGAATACATGATAACTATCTTCGAGTTTAGTTAAAATTTTTTGTAATATATAAGTCGTTGAAGTTCCCTGTCTTCCATAATCGTAATGACCTCCTACTGGATTTTTTATAGCTTTTTTTTGTGTCTTTCTAATATCTTGCATGGACTTGAATATAATCGTTGAAGCCCTTACAACTGGGGGATTTACAGACTGATTATGAAAATCTTTTGCGGTGTGCTTTAAAAATGTTTTAAACGATTTAACCATAAAAAAAATTGATAAGTTTAAAGGACAATGCTATATCCCTCACATAATTTCAATTAAATTATAACTGAAGGAAATAATGGGATACCCAAAAAAACACAGAGGCCGGAGAAAAATGGGCTCAAAAAAAAGAAGAGCAAGAAAAAAGAATAAGAAAAAATAAAACTTCAAATCAAAATGGAAAATAATATTCGAAGACTTCGAATTATTGCATTATTGTTATTTATAATTCCTACAATAGCACTTGTGGGTTCTTTGCTAATACACAATTACTTATTATCTTTCAAATTTAGTCCAGATTATAAACTTAATTTTAAGGAGAATCTTCCTGGTAATAAAGTTAGCATTCTTTGCAATGAAGAAAATAACTACTGTACGGAATTAGATTTAGAAAGATTTAATAAACTAAATGAATGTCTTCGATATAAAAATATCCAGGGTTTTACTTATGAAGATGGAGTTAATGCTAAAATAATTGATAGTGAGAAGATCAAAAATTACGATAAAAAAATTTTTTTTAAAATTGAATTAATTGATGAAATAAACTCTAGTTGTATTCTTAACTCAAAAAATTTAACATACTATAATTTATTTCCTTTTTTTTTTGAAAGTGTTTATAAAATAAAAAAGAATGAAAAAGTTAATCTTGGTACGACTGATACAGTAAATCCTTTTATTTATGGCGAAACATCGATTAGCAATATCGTAAAAAGGTTGCCCATAAATCTTTTTTTTAAACCCCTTTTATACATTAGTATTATATTTATGATTTCATATTGGATTTATTATAATAAGATTTTTAAAAATTTTATTAATATATCGAAAAATTTTTATTTTTTTAATTTCGGTATACTTTCTGCTATTTTTTTATTACTTCATGTGTTTTTTTTAGGATGGACTTTCGAAAGTGAATTTTTGACTACTCTTAGAAGAACTTTTATTGTATTTTTTATTTTTTTTGAGGTCCTAGCGCAGGCTTTTTTAATTAAAAAAATTTTTGCTGTTAAAGATAAAATGAAAAATTATCTATATTCTGTAGTAGTTTACTTAAAACTTTTATTTGTTGCTATAGTATGTTTGAGTACTGTTTCAATCCTAATAATTTTAATGATATATGATTTAAGCCCTAGAGTAGATTATATCTTAGAATGGAACTATTTTTTAGTGTTACTTTTTTTCTATTATTTATCTTTTTTAATGTGGAAAAAAATTAAAGTGTAATCCAGCCTCCCCCTAAAAGCTTTTCCCCATGAATATCTTTTTTGTAAAAAACGCATGCTTGGCCAGGAGAGATTCCATCTTCAAATTCTTCTAAGTATACTAAAGTATTTTCATCATTTTTAAAATTTACTTTTGCATTAAGAAGTTTACCAGTTGATCTTACTTTTACCAAAACATTGTCATTAAATTCTTCTTTGCCAACTAATAAATTTAAATTATTTAGTTTAATGACTTTTTTTCCAAGTTCTTCTTTTGAACCAACAATAATTTCATTTTTTTCGGCATCAATCTTTATTACATATAATGCATACTTATCCGAAACTTTTATTCCTTTTCTTTGACCTACTGTAAAATTTATAATTCCATCATGAACTCCTATCACTTTTCCCTCCATGTTTTTTATATTTCCTTTTTTAAAAGAGTCAGGTCTAAATTTTTGAATTACAGAAGCATAGTCACCATTGGGTACAAAGCAAATATCTTGGCTATCTGGCTTTTCTGCTACATTAAGATTTAGTTTTTTTGCTATAGATCTTGTTTCATCTTTAAGCATACCCCCTAATGGAAATCTTAGGTAATTTAATTGTTCTCTAGAAGTATTAAATAAAAAATAACTTTGATCTCTATTTTCATCGATAGCTCGATACATATTCGTTTGATTGTCAACAGTAACACTTTTTACATAATGACCAGTAATTAATGCATCTGCCTTTAGATCTTTAGCTACTTCAAATAAATCCCTGAATTTTACAGTTTGATTACATTGCACACATGGAATGGGAGTTTCGCCTTTTAAATAGCTATCAACGAAGTTATCAATTACACTTTGTTTGAACTTGTTTTGATAATAGAGAATTTTGTGTTCTATATCTAATTTTTGTGCAACTCTTTTTGCATCCATTATATCTTGACCTGAACAGCATTGTTTTGATGTAGCAACTTCTTTACCATCATCGTATAGTTTTAAAGTTATACCAATAACTTTGTAACCGTCTTTTTTCATCATTCCAGCAACTGTAGATGAGTCCACTCCTCCAGACATTGCAACTACTACCGTTGTTTCTGAGGGGTTTTTTTTAAGGCCTATAGAATTAAAATTATTATTCATTTGATGGTATTTATACTTATTTCTAATATAAATTAAATTAAATGATTTATGATTTTGAACCAGGTGACAAAGTTTTCAATCCAGCAAACAAAGATTGGGGAATCGGACAGGTTCAATCAATTATTAAAGATAAAGTGACTGTTAATTTTCAAAATGTTGGAAAAAAAGTAATTAACTCTGAACATGTAGAATTAAAGAAAATAAATGGATCAAAGTGATATAAAAAAAATTGTTGAGAATTTAGTTCAGACTTTTTTAGATGCTGGTAAAATTTCATTAGACTTGAGAAAAAAAGGTCTTACTAAAAAAATAAAATCTGATAACACACCTGTGAGTAATGGTGACTTAGAGGTAAATAAAATTTTAACAAAAAAAATATCTGAATTGACACCGAATATTCCAATTATTTCTGAGGAAGCATCAGAAAATAAATCAATAAATAATTTAGAAAATTTTTGGTTAATTGATCCAATTGATGGAACTTATGATTATATTAATGATCTCGATGAATTCACAATTAACGCAGGACTAATAATTCAAAAAAAACCTGCTGCTGGATTAATCTATGCTCCAGCAAAAAATAGAATGTTTTATTCTTATGGAGATGATTTATCTTTCGAATTAATAAATGAAGAACCAATAAAATTAGATCATTCAAAAAATTTTGATAAAAATGAGATTAAGTTTGTATCCTACTCAAATAAAATCAAACCGGAAATAAATGAAATATACAAAAAACTTAATGTTAAAAGATCTGTTAGAATGAAGAGCTCTCTAAAATTTTGTGTTATTGCAGCTGGAGAATATGATGGCTATGTCGCTGAACCTAGAGCTTCAGAATGGGATATAGCTGCAGGTCATGCAATTTTAAAACATTCTGGTGGAAGTGTCACTGATTTCAATGGAAAAGAAATTTTTTATGGAAAAAAAGATTTTAAAAATCCAAGTTTAATCTTAAAAAGTAAAAATATTCAATAATGGACGAGCAACTAAGAATTATATTAATCATAATTGTCTCAGTTTCAATCTTTGGTTTACTCGTATTTGTTTTTGTTAAAAATTATATTAAGAACAAAATTGATTTTTTAGTGAAAGAAAACAAAAAAAATAAATTAAAGTAATTTTATTATCTTTATAAAATCCTCTTTTTCAATTTCCATAACTTTTTTTGAGGTTTCAAAATCAAATCCATTTCTTGCTAATAAAGAAATATCTTTTTTATAAAATAGAGATCTATTATCTTCTGTTCTTGCAGGGCCAATTCTTTTTTTTTTACATAATTTAATAGCAGAAAAAAAATCTTGATCTGAATTATCATCATGAATTTTATTTACGGTCTCTTTAATATATTCGCTATTAATACCCTTGCCTATTAAGTAATTTCTAATTTTGTTTATTGAGCTTCCTCTTTGTATCATGCTTTTAGCTTTACTTTCTGAGTAAAATTTATCATTAATAAACTTATTTTTTTCTAAATCCGAAAGAACAATGTCGATCAAATCAGTAACATCTTGTTTTTTTACATTTGGCACTGAAGTTTTTAAGTATTTTTTTAGTAAGTAAGTTTTAAGCTGTTGCTTTGACGGTGCATATTTTTCTACATAAGCAAACGCAAAATTTCTCATTTCCTCAACAGTTACTTTTAAAGTTTTTCTTTTATTTCTTATAGGAATCATAGTCAGATTTAATATAATATATTTTAAAATGATCGAACAAATTTATAATTATTTTACAATAGATATGCTCTACTACTGGGTGAATTTAGGTGTTCTCCCTTTTTGGTTAATTTTGATTTTTTTTCCAAGATCTAATCTCTGTAAATATTTTGTTGCCTCAATATTTCCATTTTTTATTTTAAGTGGTGCATATGTATTTTTATTATATAAATCTTATTTAAACTCATACGACTTTATTGCTAATTTTAGCCTATATATGGGTATTGATGACATCACAGATTTATTTTCCAATAAGAATTTTCTTACGATGTTCTGGATACATTTTATTTCCATTAACCTATTTACAGGAGGTTGGGTCGTAAAAGATTCACAAAAATTTATGATAAATAAATTTTTATTATCAATACCACTCATTATTATATATTTAATTGGACCCATTGGTTTATTAGTTTATTGGTTGATAAGAATTTTTTATGCCAAAAACATAAGTTTATATGACTAAAAAAATCGATTTTTATTTTGATTTTATTAGTCCTTATTCTTTTTTAGCGCATAAAAAAATAATTAATTCCAATAATAGAAACAAGTTTAATTATAAAGCAATTTTACTTGGTGGACTGCACAATTTAGGCGGCATTACTGCCCCTGCGTTTAATGAAAGAAAAATGAAAAATATGAAAAATGATTGCAATTTAATTGCTAAAAAAAATAAAATTGACTTTGTTTGGAATGAAAAATTCCCAATTAATTCTCTTTACCTCATGAGAGGCTTTCTTTTTATTAGTAATGAAAAGAAAGATAAGTATTTTGATATCTGTTTTGATGCTTATTGGAAAAATAATGAAGATATTTCGAAAGAAGAAACTGTAAAGAATATATTATCGAAATGTGAGATAAAAACTAATGATTTTGAAACTGGTATTAAAGACCAAAAGATTAAAGATGAACTTAAACATTTGACCAATAACGCTTTCCAAAATGATATCTTCGGTGCTCCAACATTTGTTGTAAATAATAAATTATTTTGGGGCCAAGATAGACTTGAATACGCTTTAGATGAATTAATAGTTAAGTGATTTTAAATTTACTCTGTTTTAATGCACTAAAACCACCATCAATATGGGATACTTTTTTAAATCCCATATCTTTTAGAGATTTTGCAGCAAGAGCTGACCTCATTCCTCCAGCACAAAATAAAACCATTTCTTTATTTAAATCTAATTTACCTTGTTTAAAATATGCACCATTTGGATCAAGCCAAAACTCTAACATCCCTCTAGGAATATGATTTGAGTCTTGAATTCTTCCTTCTCGTTCCAATTCTCTCACATCTCTTATATCAATTAGGTTACACTCGTTTTTATTACATTTCTCATAAGCTTCATCAGAAGATATAGTATCAATCTCCTTTAGAGCTTCCGCCACAAGAGTTTGGGATGATTTAATTGTCATTATATTGTAAATATTTATATCATAAATAAAAACATATGAAAAAGTTTTTCATTAAAATTTGTAAATTTTTGGGGTTTGAAATTATTGATCAAAATAAATTTCTCTCACCTACATTGAACAAAGAATTAAACGAAGATCTCTCAATTATAAATAAAAAATCAATAGTCTTACCTTTGGGAGAAGTGAAAATTACAAGAAAAGTTAATTCAATCTTAATAATTATTAGAGTTAATACAGAAATTGAAGTTTGGGATCAAAATAAGAGAAGATTATTCGAACAACCAAAAATAGAATATTCAATTCGATCAATTAAATCATTGATAAACTCTATCAATCTTTGTCAAAACAAATACTCAGATTTAAAAATAAAAATAATAATACTTGATGATTCCTCAAAAGATGAAAATCTCAACAGAATTAAGGAAATAATCAAAGACACAAACGGCGAAATTATCTCCCTAGACAAAAAAAAATTTGAAAGCAAAATAAAAAAACAAAAAACTCAAGAAACTTTTTCTAATTTAGCCAGTTTACTTCAATGTTTTGAGATTGGAAAAGAAATTGGGGAAGATCTAATTTTCTTCGTTGAGGATGATTATCTTCATTTTGAAACCATGTTAGAAGAAATGATTGCTACTTATGAAAGAGTATCATCTCAAGTAGGCAAAGATATTTTTATGTGTCCTACAGACTATCCATATCTCTATATGAACAACGAAAAAACAAATATTCTAATAGGAGATAAAAGACACTGGAGAACAATAAATAAGACTTTATGTACTTTTTTGACTAGCAAAAAATTATTGGATCTATACTGGGAAAATTTTTCGAAAAATTGTGAAGATCGTCATGATCCTTTTGAGAAATATATAAACGATATTTATAAAAACGAATATTGTATATCTCCTTTAAAAAGCTTATCAGTCCATCTAACAAATGTTAATTCAAGTTATGGTTTATCACCTTTTATAAATTACAAAAAATTATGGGATCAAAATCAATAAGCCCCTTGAGGGAGGGGCTTATTATTTAACTAACTAAGAGAAAGTTTAAGGGATCCTTCTATGAGTATTCGCTGAGAATATACAGAGAGCGAAGGATCCCTTTGTTGTTAACAACTAGTCACGTATTGCATATGCAATTACACCTGTTTCAGTAACGTCAGTTCCTTTAGTTTCACCTTCTTTACTCAATCTTAGACCGATCGTTGCTTTGATAGCGCTAAATACTATGTAAGCGACTACAAATACGAAGATGTTTACTGAAAGTACTCCTATAAACTGCGAGCTGAAAGCTGCATCAGAATTTGTAGCTGGAACAATTAATGTACCCCAAATTCCTGCAAACAAGTGTGCTGGTATCGCACCTACTACATCATCAATCTTCAATGAGAATAATAGTTTTGTACCATAAACTACGATTAGACCACCCACTGCACCAATTAAGATAGCTGCAAAAGGTGATGGAGCTAATGGTTCAGCTGTTACTGCTACTAATCCACCAATACATCCATTTAACATTTGAACTACATCTGTTTTACCAAAATGTAATCTAGTAATTATAGCAGCACCAATTACTCCACCTGCACCTGCTAAGAATGTATTCATGAAAATAGTTGATACAGCGATTGCATCTACAGCAGTTCCCATTGCTAATTGTGAACCACCATTAAATCCAAACCAACCTAGCCATAAAATAAATACACCAATTGTAACTAATGGAATTGAAGAAGCTGCAAACGGCTTAAGTGGAGCAGGAGCGCCAGACTTAGTAAATCTTCCTAGTCTAGGACCAATAATCATTGCACCAGCTAAAGCTGCAGCACCTCCAGTTGAGTGTACTAAAGTTGAACCAGCAAAATCAGAAAAACCTAATTCCGCTAACCAGCCTCCACCCCACTGCCAACCCATTACGATTGGATAAATAATACCTGATAAAACTGCAGCAAATACGAAGAATGGCCATAATTTAATTCTTTCAGCCATCGTTCCAGAAACAATAGAAACTGTAGTTGCGCAAAAGACCATCTGGAAATACCAGTCTGATCCATCTGAATAACCTGTATCTACCGCACTTGCATCTGACCATGGTATAAACTTACCGATATAACCACCTTCTGGTATACCGTAGGCTAAGTTATAACCTACAAGCCAAAACATAATTCCTGCAATTGAGAATAAACCTATATTTTTTGCACAGATAACGGATACACTTTTTGATGTAACCATTCCTGATTCTAGCATTGCGAATCCGGCCGCCATAAACATAACCAAGAAACCACAAATTAAGAAAAGTAAAGTATTAAAAATAAACCCTACTTCGGCAGAAACAGTTGTGTCTGCCATTCCAGCACTACTCATGTTTAATAAAAAAATTAAACTAATAAGTGGCGCACTTATTATTTTCATTAATTTAGTCATAAGACCTCCCTGTTAAAGAAAGTCCTTTTATTTTATCCAGAGTTAATAACTAACGCTGATTAGGAAAACTGGGTATGCAGTATTTGCATATAGAAACAGCCTTAACGAGGATTTCGTTAAGGCTGTAAAAAGATATTATTTATTGAATACTTCTTTTAAAGCTTTAGCAGGTAAGAACTTAACTTTTTGTGAAGCAGCAATTTGTATTTGCTCACCAGTCCTAGGGTTTCTTCCAACTCTAGCTTTTCTTTTAGCTACTTTATATGTACCAAAACCAGCAATTTTTACTGAATCGTCAGCTTTTAAAGCATCTAAAATTGTGTTGGTAATTGTGTCAAAAGTTCTTTCAGCATCAGCTTTGCTTAAATTTAATGCCCCAGAAATTTTGACTACTAGTTGTTTTTTATTCATTTTAGCTCCGGTTTTATTAGATTATTTATATTCTTGTCAAAAGTGTTGATAAATCAAGACTTTTTTTAGTGTATAAAAAAAAGTTATACACAATATATTGTATAAATCAAAAAAGTGTTGATTTTATTAAGTTTTTATACTTTTCAATAAAATATTAGTTGAATAATCCAAGATCTTTAAGGTCATTAAAAGTTGTAAAAAACATTAAAGAAATCAATAAAAATAATCCGATTCGAAAAAAACCTTCTTGTGTTTTTTGGGATAACGGACGACCTAAAACCTTTTCAAAAGCATAAAACATCAAGTGTCCCCCATCAAGCATTGGGATTGGAAACAAGTTAACTAAACCAAGACTGATTGAGATATAAGCCATCATACTAATAAATGCCAAAACCCCAAATTCTGCAACCTG
The DNA here is from genome assembly GCA_902554195.1 of uncultured Pelagibacteraceae bacterium. Lineage (GTDB taxonomy): Bacteria > Pseudomonadota > Alphaproteobacteria > Pelagibacterales > Pelagibacteraceae > Pelagibacter. The sequence continues at coordinate 37,115 of CACDNT010000004.1, read as the reverse complement.
TCCTGAAATTTTTGCTATTCTTATTGGCCCTCCAAGTTGAGAGGTATCTGCTTTTCCAAAAATCATTGCGCCAATATATTTCAAAGAGGAAATGCCCACATAATAAACTTCATGAGCGGCATGATATATAGCTTTTGCTGGCCCTAATTTAACGTGATTGATCTCGTTGTTATAGGCCCCTAATTTTATACCAACTATTCTTTTGTTAAGTTTATTTCCTAAATTATCTTTACCTGGAACAATGTTAGGTTTTACTTTTAAAATTAATTCATCATAAGAACGTTTCACTTTAAAGTCTATAATTTCATCAGTGGACATTGTGATGAATTTAGATACATCCATTATACTTTGAACCTTATTACCATCTATTTCTAAAATTATGTCATTTTGTTTTAATCCACCAACCATTGCAGGACTTTCTTTTTGAACTTCATTTATGACCGCCGGTGTAAAATCTTTGCCAACAAAAGTGTAAATTGAAAAAAAAATTACTAATGCTAATAAAAAGTTAGCAAGAGGACCCCCAAATACAATAAGAGTTCGTTGGTACAAAGGTTTTAAAATAAATAATTTTTTTTGCTCTTCCTCGTTATACTTTTCCAGAATTTCTTTATGGTCTGATTGAGAATATACATTCCTGTCTCCGAAAAACTTTACATAGCCTCCTAAAGGTATCCAGCATATTTTCCATCTTGTTCCAGATTTGTCGTTCCAACCAAAGATTTCTTGACCAAAGCCTATAGAAAAATCTGTGACACCTACTCCATATTTTTTTGCAAAATAATAATGTCCATATTCATGAATAAAAACAACAATTAAAATTAAAACAATAAAAGGTAAAATATAATTTAACATCTCAATTCACACTTATATTATCTAACCAGTTTTTTAACTCAATCATTCTTTGAGTCTTATTTGACACAGTAATTTCTTTTTTGATAAACAATATGTGATTTTTAATTTCTTCCTCATCTTTAAAAGCTTTTCTAGTTTGGATCAATCTATCTTTCCTAAACTCAATTAAGCTAATCATTTTTTCATAAGTTATTTCAGGATGATATTGTAATCCATAAATTTTAGATATACCTACCTCAAAATATAAACTTTGAACTTTATTAATTCTATTTGAAGCTAAACAAATTCCATTGTTTGGTAATTTTACTACTTCATCAAAATTAAACGCTGGTGAATTAAAATTATTATTTTTGTCTTTATAAATTGGATATTTTAATCCCTCGTTATTGATCATAATCTCATTTGCTATTCCAATATGAGACTCTTCTGCCTTTTTTACCTCACCTCCAGCAGCAGTTACAGCAACTTGCATTCCCCAACAAATTGCTAATATATTTTTCACTTGCCTTTGGCATTCTCTCATAAATTCTATTTGCCTTTTTATTTCCGGGGTATTGTTATAAATGTTCAAACTACTCCCACCCCAAATTAATCCATCATATTTAGGAAGTTTTTTTTTTACTTCATCTAAATTTAGGTCTGATGAAGGATTAATAACATCAAAATAATAATTGTTATTAAATTTACTAAGACTGTCTTTTAAACTTTCTGTGTGAGTTTGAATACCAACTTTTAAAAAATTTTGATTTTCTTCTTTTAAATTCCCTTCAACTATTAAAATATTAAGATTTTTCATTTAGAACAAATTACCAGACATACTATGCTGATACATTATTTTCATGTCTTCAATGCTTAATTTTTTTGGATTACTATTAGTTGATGGATCTTCTAAAGCCATTTTTGATAAACGATCAATTTGTAAATCTTTTTCACTTATGACACTAGATAATTTATGTGGTATTTCAAATTTTTTTCTTAAATCTAAAATCCATTTTAAAAAGCCGTCGAAAGATTTATCTTTTAATTCTAGATATTCTGAAATTTTTTTAACTTTACTATCAATTACGTCTCTGTTGAAAGTTAAAACATATGGCATGAAAATTGCATTTGATAGGCCATGATGAAGGTTATTTAAAGCATTTACTGGGTGGCTTAAAGAATGAATTGCGCCTAAGCCTTTTTGAAATGCAGTAGAACCCATACTCGCAGCTGTGAGCATGTTCATTCTGGCCTCAAGGTTAGATCCATTTTTATATGCCTCTGGTAACCATTTAGAGATTAATTTCATACCCTCTAATGCTATTCCGTCAGCCATTGGATGATACCCTGGGGCACAAAATGCCTCTAAGTTATGAGCTAACGCATCCATACCTGTTGCAGCTGTCATTTTTTTAGGTAAATTTTTTGTTAAAACTGGGTCTAGAATAACTATGGATGGTAAAAATTTTGGATGAAATATAATTTTCTTAACTCCAAGCTCTTCATTCAAAATAACTGATGCTCTTCCTGTTTCAGAACCTGTTCCAGCTGTAGTGGGTACTGCTATAATAGGAGCAACCTTATTTGAGTCAGCCTTGGTCCAATTATCACCAACATCCTCAAAGTCCCACAGTGATAAAGTTTGACCTATCATAAATGCAATTGCTTTTCCCACATCAAGACCACTTCCACCACCAAAAGCAATTACACCATCACAATTTTTTTCTTTATAATGTTTTACTCCATCACTTACATTTTTACCTGTTGGATTACCAATCACATCATGAAATAATTCAGCTGATAAATTTTTACCTTTTAAATGCGATAAAGTATCTTTAACAATAGTTGATTGTCCGAGTCCTTTGTCAGTCACCAATAAAGGTTTTTTTATATCTAAATTTTTACAAGCTAAGCTTAAATCTTTAATTCTATTTTCACCTACCCACATGGAAGTAGGATAATTCCAATTAAATTTTTCCATAAGTTTTTAATTTATAATATCTGATATTTTTGAAATTTGACCAATCTTAAAAATTAGTGCATCCTCTTTGTTAAACCCATATTTTTCAGCATTATCTTTAAATCTTATTGGTGGTTCCATAATTGGTTCTAAAGATAATACAAATGTTCCCCAGTGCATACCTAGTACCTTTTTACTTTTTAAATCTCTGCCAATTTTAAGGGCCTCTTCTGGATTTGTATGATAGATAGATTTATCTTTATAGGGCATAATTGGGTAAAAATTATATGCACCAATATTAATTATGGTTAAATCAATTGGTCCGTGTTCATTTCCTAAATCTTTATAAATATTTCCATATCCTGTATCGCAGGCAAATAATATTTTTTTTCCATTATATTCAATTAAAAAACTTCCCCACAAAGTTTTGTTGGTATCTGTTAAACTTCTTTTTGACCAATGAACAGCTGGAAGAAAAGTAACTTTTAAATTTTTATTAATATTAATTTCATCATACCAATCCATCTCATTGATATCTCTATAGCCATTAGTTTTAAAATATTTGCTAAGTTTTAGTGGAACTAAAACTTTGGAGTCCTTGAAAGGAAATCTCCTTATTGTCATCATGTCTTGATGATCATAATGATTATGGGTGAGTAAAAATAAATCTATGTCAGGTATCTCGCTTAATTTTAATGCTGGTTCAGTAAATCTTTTTGGTCCAAATATTAGTGGACCTGCATTTTTCGAAAAAACTGGATCAGTAATAATAGTAGTATCTCCTAATTTAATAATAAACGTAGCATGACCAATCCAAGCAATATAATCATTATCTTTATTTTTTTCAAAGTTTCTCAAAACTTCATTTTTTTCTAAAACGTGTCCTTTGGAAATCGTCATATCAAGTTTCTTTTTCTCTTGATTAAAAATTTTATACGACCATTTTACATTTGGATCTCTTTTTGGTGAGCCCTCAGGATTCCTAAAAGTGCCGTCAGGGAGATGATGATAAGGTTTTTTTTCCATAGCAAATGTCAAATTGTTTAAACTTAAAACTAAAATTAGAAAATATAAAAAATTTATCATATATATTTTTATTTTATATGAATTTAAAAATTTTTTATTCTTTTATTATCTCATACTCAAAATTTTGAGTAGTTTCATTGACCTGTAAAAGTTTCGCACCATTTTTACTATGAAATTTTGTAGCCATTTCAGTTAGAGGAGAGAGTGTAACTAATCTATTTAAATGGTTAGATTTTTTAATCTTTTTGTAAACTTCCTTAACAATCAATTTTCCACCACCTTTTTTTTTAGACCAAACTGTATAAGCAATGGCTATCTGGCCAACATTTTGACCTCTATGGGTGCTCTGTAAATGAGCATCTTGACTAAACTTGTCTAATTCTTCAACATTCCTGGGTATTTCATTGGTATAAGCAAAACACATCACAGCATGAATTTCTTTTTTATATTTCACGCCATAAATTTTTCTCCCATAATTTCTTCTAAAAGAAACGTCCAATTCAGGTCTAACTGGGTCTTCAGAGGTATTACAATCTTTGAGCTCTACTAATTCTGCGCCTTTGACCCAACCGAAGAAATTATCAATATTTTTATTAATAATTTGTTTGTTCTTTCGGATCCTAGCTTTTATTCTTGGTTTAAATTTTTTTGAGTTTTTTAAATTATTATTATCTAAATACTTTTCTGCTAGTTTATTTCTTACATTTTTAAAAATTTCTTTCATTTTCTAATTTTCGTAAATTTCAATTAAAAATATAGTAAAGCAAAAATTACCCCTAAAATTATTACTATAATCGTAGCAACAATATAATTTATTTTAATATTAAATTTTTTATAAATTATTTCATTTATCTTTTCCCAGAATAAAACTAACAAAAATATAGCAATAGCAGGTATGATAAATTTAATCATCGACTATGTGTTTTTGTCTCCAACATATACTGAAACACCTCTAGAGTTAATATCAACATCAAATTTCTTGTGTAATGGAGGGAAAGCTCTTTGTGAACAGTCTAATCTATCACACGTTCTACATGACACACCTATTGGTATTTCTGTAGATTTATCATTAATATTTAAATTTTCTGAATAAATAAATTCTTTTGCATATTTTGCTTCACATCCCAATCCAATAGACAAAATACTTTTTGATTGTCCAAATCTTCCAATTCCTTTTTCAACTGTTCTAGCTATACATACATACTTTTCACCATTAGACATTTTACTAACAGCAGCTTGAATTATACCAGGTCTTGTCAAAGCTGAATAAACGTTCCAACGTGGACAAGCGCCACCATATCTTGGAATTTCTATTCCTGATAAAGAAAATCTTTTTGATATATTCCCAGCCATATCCACTCTTAAAAAATGAAAAGGTATCCCTGGTAATTTTGGATCTTGTAAACACGTAACTCTATGAGCTACCTGTTCAAAAGACGTAGCAAAAGTATTTTGTAGTAACTCTAAATCATACTTAAGTTTTTTACATTCTGTATGAAAAAGTTTATAAGGCATTAAAATTGCTGCACCGCAGTAATTTAATAAAGCAATTTTTGTTAATTTTTTAGACTCATCAGATGGAAAAGTAAATTTTAACAAATATTCTTCGATTTCTTTATCAGCACCCTCTTGGGCTATTTGAGCAGCTGCATGAAGTTTTTTTGTTTCTAAAGAGCTGTAATCGCTTAATAATAGTTCTTTTTTATTTTTTTTATAAAGCTTTGAGAAAGGTTTATTTTCTTCAGGAATAACATCTTTTACTGTTATGTCATATTCTGATTTTAAATAATCACAAAGAGCTATATATCTAGTCCTATTATTTTTTTGAACTTTCTCAAAAACATCATTTGCGAAATCTTCTAATTTTGGAAAATAGTTTTTATTTTCTTGTAAAAAGTCTGAAATAACTTCACCAGGAAATGAATTCTTTCTATTATCAACAATTTTACCAGATATTGTCTCAATCTTATTAATCATTTCATGATCCTTTTTTTTTAAAATATCTCCTAGTCTAACGATGGCTCTGCCAATTTTTGGATTAGTACCAACTAGATCTTTTACTTCCGGACCTAGAATATCTAGATCTTCAAACAATTTATCATCGAGTATTTCTGATAAAGTATTTTCTAAATTGATATCTGATTTTGAGGTTAATTGAGAAAGTTCAATATTCAATTTTTCACAAATTTTTAAGAGTAAATCTCCATCTATTTTCCTTTTTCCACCCTCAATAAGATTAAGATAACTAGGAGATATATTTAAATCTTCAGCCAATTTATTAGCTTGAAGACCTAACTGTCTCCTAAAAGCCTTGATTTTTGGTCCTATTTTTAGATACAATTGACTCATATTTTCTATTAGTAAATTTTGTAAATTTATTTTTACAAGATTTTTCTTTAGTTTACAACAATTTTATACTTTTTAATAGATTTTGTAAATTTTGTAAATTATAAAATTTACATGGACGAAAAATTAAAAAATAACGAAAATGAAGCTCAAATCATAAAACATGAAGACCTTGCTAGACATAATAGCAGGGGTATCTACATGAGAGATGATCATTGTGATTGGGGTTCAAGTGGAATGAAAGATCTAGTTGAGACACTTAACGACTCAAACTAATTTTCAAACTCTTAACATTCATTTTCAATTACTTGAACATTACAGGGGCAAATAATGAGTGCAGAAAAGATTTCTTATGATTTAAAAAGATTTGCAGGAATTAAAAGAGACTATACTCCTGAAGAAGTTGAAAGACTTAGAGGCTCAATTAAAATCGAATATTCAATTTGTAAACAACAATCAACAAAGCTTTGGAAATTATTAAACACAGAAAATTATGTTAATACTTTAGGATCCTTGTCAGGTAATCATGCAGTTCAACATGCAAAAGCTGGTTTGAAGGCAATTTATTTAAGTGGTTGGCAAGTAGCAGCTGATGCTAATAGTGCTGGAGAAATGTATCCTGACCAATCTTTGTATCCTTATGATAGTGCTCCCAAATTAGTAGAATCTATGAATAACGCATTGATTAGAGCTGATCAGATTCAGCACATGGAATTAAAAGATGGTGATATGAAAAAAGAGAAGAGAATTGATTACATGTTACCAATCATTGCTGATGGAGAGGCTGGTTTTGGTGGACCTTTAAATGTTTTTGAACTTGCAAAAAAATTTATTAAAGCAGGTGCTGCTGGTGTTCATTTTGAAGATCAATTAGCAAGTGAAAAAAAATGTGGTCATATGGGAGGAAAAGTTTTGGTTCCAACTGGTACCATGATAAAAAATTTAAAAGCCGCTAGATTGGCAGCTGATATCGCGGATGTACCTTTAATTATTCTAGCTAGAACTGATGCTAATGCTGCAAAATTAATTACAAATGATTACGATGAAAATGATAAACCTTTCTTAACAGGTGAGAGGTCTCCAGAAGGTTTTTATTATGTAAAAGCTGGCATTGAACAAGCAATATCAAGAGGTCTTGCTTATGCACCCTACTCAGATTTAATTTGGTGTGAAACTGCTACACCAAATCTTGAAGAAGCAAAAAAATTCGCTGATGCAATTCATGAAAAATTTCCAGGAAAACTTTTAGCATATAATTGTTCTCCATCATTTAACTGGAAAAAACATTTATCAGACGATGAGATAGCCTCATTTCAACAAAAAATTAGTCAAATGGGTTATAAATTTCAATTCATTACTTTAGCAGGATTTCATACACAAAATATTGCAATTTTTGAGTTAGCTGAAAAATATAAAAAAGAAGGTATGACTGCATACTCAAGAATTCAACAACAAGAATTTGCTCGTGAAAAAGATGGATATACTAGTGTTAAACATCAACGTGAAGTTGGTACATCTTATTTTGATGCTGTTTCCAATACGATAAGTAGTGGAAAAAGTTCTACCACGGCAATGGCAGGTTCAACAGAGTCTGAACAATTCTAATAAAACTATCCTTCTTAATTAGAGTTATTAACTGGCCCAGAAATGGGTCAGTTAAGATTTGATTTTGTAACCTTTTTTAAGAAGAACTGTAACTACTGTTATACAAATGGATAGAAATAAAAACATTGTTCCAATACTTATCCATATATTGAAATCAGAAACTCCATAAAAAGAAAATCTTAAACCATTTATTAAGTAAACAACTGGATTAAAATAGGTCACAGTTTGCCAAAATGACGGCAGCATATCTAATGAATACAAACTCCCACCTAAAAATACCATTGGTGTCACAAACAAAGTTGGAATTATAGACATTTGCTCAAAATCTGAACTAATTAAACCTATTAAAAAACCAAATAAAGCAAAAGTAAATGCCACTAAAATTAATAAAAATATCATAAGCAAAGGATATTTGACTTGAACATCAACGAAAAATAATGAGGTGATAAATATAATTATACTTACTATTAATGTTTTTGTTGCACCAGCTCCTACAAAAGCAAGTACGACCTCTAATGTTGAAATTGGGGCAGCTAAAATTTCATAAATTGTTCCATTAAATTTTGGAAAGAAAATTCCGAAAGAGGTATTACTAATTGACTGGGTTAATAATGTTAACATCAAGAGACCAGGCACGATATAAGATCCGTAGCTTATTCCATCAATTTTTTCCACATACCCTCCAATTACTGAGCCAAAAACTATAAAATATAACGAAGTCGTTAATACTGGAGATAATACGGATTGAGTTAAAGTTCTTCTAAAACGATCCATTTCATGAAGATAAATTGCTCTTAACGCATAAAGATTAATTTTCATTTTTTTCCCTTACTAAGTTTACAAAAATTTTTTCTAAAGTACTTTGTTCGGTTTTTAAATCTTTTAATCTTAGGCCTGCATCTTTCAAATCTTGTAGTAAATTTGTAATTCCTGTCTGTTTTGCCTGAACATTATAAGTATAATTCAAACTCATTAAGTCTGGTGTAAAAGATAAGTTATATTTTTGGAGTGTTGTTGGTATTTGATTTATTTTTTCTTGTAAATCTATTGTAAGTTTTTTATGACCCATTTTTTTTAATAGTTCTTTAGTCTCATCAACAACTACAATCTCTCCCTGATTTATAACTCCAACTCGATCAGCTATAGCTTCTGCTTCCTCTATATAATGGGTAGTTAAAATAATTGTAACACCAGTTTTTCTCAAATTTTCAACAACCTGCCACATTTCTTTTCTTAGCTCTACATCAACACCAGCCGTAGGTTCGTCTAAAAATAAAATTGATGGTTCATGAGATAAGGCTTTAGCTATCAAAACTCTTCTTTTCATTCCACCAGACAATTGCCGAAGTTTGAGATCTTTTTTATCCCATAAACTTAGTTGTTTTAAAACTTTCTCGATATGATTTGGATCTGCTTTTTTTCCATAAAGACCTCTCGAGTAAGAAACATTATTAAAAACTGTTTCAAATTGCTCTAAAGTTAATTCCTGTGGGACTAAACCTATTCTTGAACGAGTTTCTCTGTAATCATTTATGATATCATAATCATCTACACTAACATTCCCTGAGGTCGGATTAACTATTCCACAAATAATACTTATCAAAGTAGTTTTACCTGCTCCATTCGGACCAAGCATTGCGAAAATTTCACCTTTTCTAATTTTTAAATTTATATTCTTTAAGGCATTAAAGCCATTGTCATAAACTTTTGATAAATTGTTTATTATAATCTGATTATCTGACATGAGGCATTTATATAGTTATTAATTAATTTAATACAATCAACTTATATGAAGCTTTTTAGCTTTAATAATCAACAAAGGTAGAAAGGTCGCTACAATAAAAGATAAAAAAAGCAAAGATTGTGTAACAAAAGACGGAAATAAATCTATTGGTATGAAAACTCCAACTAATAAGCTTTTAGAAAAATCAGGAGAAGGAAATAATAAAAAACCACCTATCAATCCAATCAAAATAGAAATATAAGCTAAATTTTCATTGATTGATTTGTCATAAAAACTTAGAAAAACAGTTAAAACAAAAGCACAACAAAATAAGTCTGCTAATAAAAAAAGATACAAAATATCAAATCCTTTTGATGCAATAATAAAAGAGATAAACGATAAAAATAAAATTATATATTTAGAAAAGTTTAAATAATTAGTTTTTTTACTCAAATTAAATACCGCTTTTCCATCTAAAATTAACAAACTTGAGATTGCATTAATTAATGTGTCCACAGTTGAAATTGTTAATGCCATACCCAGTATAATTATAAATAAAGATAAAAAAATTGTTTGCTCTTTAAGTAATAATGAAAAAAATCCTAGATCTGGTCTATTACTAGGGTCAATTGAGAAAGCTACCATTCCTGAAAAACCCATAAAGAAAACAATAGGAATTATAATTAAAAAAGAAATAATTAAGCTTTTTTTTAAAGTTTGGTAATTTTTAGCTGCATACACACGTTGCCAATTTCCTTGATGGAATAAATTGGTTGCGGCTACTGCAATAAAAAAAGTTAAGCCTGCAGTATAATTTGGAATGTAATGACTGCTCAGAAGTTGAGGATTTTTTTTTAACACAAAATCAAAAGAAAATTTAGAACCTGTAAATGAAGTAATATAAATAAACGAGATAAATAACAAAACTCCTATAACAATCATTTGAATATTATCAGTAAAAATTGAAGCCTTTAATCCACCATATAACGTATAAATTAGAGTAGACGAAAGAACTACTAAAGCTGTAATCCAAAATTCAGTGCCAGATATATAATTGATCAAAACTGAAATAGCGGTTACCTCAGCGCACAAAAAAATGAACATATAAAATATGGTCATCAATAAAATTATCTTAAATAAACTTTTACCAAATTTTCTTCTCATAAATTCTATTAAAGAAGATCCTTTGGGGAATTCATTTCTAATTTTTTTTCCTAGGTAAATTAAAAAAAATAGCGGAAAAGCTGTACCTAAAGAATAGCCAATAACTGCACCTATCCCTCCCCAAGTCGCAGCAGATGCAGGTCCAAATAAAATCCAAGCTCCTAATGCTGATGCTGTTAAACTGGTGGTTAATGAAAAGACACCAATATTCCTATTGGCAGTTAAATAATTATTTAACCCTTTAAATTTTTTAGTGTGATTAATTCCCAAAAAAGCAAATAACAAACTGATTGCAATTATTAAGATTAATGAAGTGGATTGTTCTAAAAAAAAAGAATTATTCATTTATTTCCCTTTCTGAATTACCGGACAGGTTCTTAGGGTTTAATCTCAGTCTAAAAAGACACCCCTTTAGATATAATACTTTAATATTATTAAAAAAAAAGAAGAATAATGTTTAGAAATTTAATTTCTATTTTCTAAAACAATTATTCACTAAAATTGCCATTAAAATCCACATCACAAATACCTCACCATTTGTAAATGAATAATCAGCTCCAGCAAATCCCGCTATAAAATTTATTGCATAAATTATTATAGTTGAAATAACTAAACTGATTACAAGATTTATAAGTCCGCTTAAGTAGTTCATAATTAATCTTAACTACAATTTGAATGAATGCAAACTAAATTTCTATTTATAGGGGAAGATTTTTTTGATGCTGGAGCCTACAAAAGACCAAGGTTGTATTCAAGAAATATATTTAACTAAATTGAAAATTAATATCTTGAATACAACCTATCTAAAATTTATCTTTTTCATACAAGGAGGTAGTTTTAATGAATCAAATGCCACCTGACACTTAGCTGGGTAGCTTTATATTTCATAAAAACATAAACGAAAAAAATAAAAGTCCATTAGGACTTAAATGCCAAAAAGGCGACTAAGGGGAGCTCTTTTGGTTGGAGAACTAAAGAGCGAACCCCTTCGTTTAATCTAAAAAATTTAATGTGGTGCTCTAAATTTACTATGACAAGCTTTACAATTACTCCACATCATTTGAGTTAAAGTAGCCCTTATATCCTCAGAATCCTCAATTAGGGAAGTTAATTTAATCATATCATCTGATGATTTTTTCATTAAATCATTAAACTCTTTTTTATTTTCCCAAATTAAAGGTAGAGCCTCAGTTTTAAAACCCTCTTTTGAATTTTCCGGAAAATATTCTAATAAAGTTTTGTAATTTTCACTCATTTTGATCATCAAAGATTTTGCCTTATCAAATTCTCCTTTACTAGCCAAAGCTTGTACTCTTTTTGCAGTACTATAATTCTTGCTAAATAAAGCTTTTCTCCCTTTAATAATTTCTTCTACAGTTTCAGCATTAGCAGAAAAAGTTAAGCTAAAGGAAAAAATAATTATGATTGCTTTTAAAATTTTTATTTTTTGTATCATAAGATTTATATTGTCATGAATACTGAAAAATCCCCATCGACAAGTTGATAAATGACATAAGGTTCCTCTTTATCACCAGGCATACCTGGTGTACCAATTGGCATGCCAGGCAGTGCTAATCCATCAATATCAGGTCGTTCTTTTAATAATTTATTTATTGCTTCTAGCGGAACATGACCCTCAATAAAATAGTTATCAATAATTGTTGTATGACAAGACTGCATTTCTAATGGAATAGCATATTTCTGTTTAATTGTATGAATACTTTCCAAATCTGTTTGCTTTACTTTGAAATTTTCTTTTTCTAAAAATAAAACATAACCATTACAACATCCACAAGATGGACTTTTAAAAACTTCGACAATTTGTTTATTCTCAACATTAGCCAAAGCTTCATTTTTATCTGTGACAAAATTTAGAATATATGAGAACAGTATTGTGAATAACGTGATGAAAGCGATTTTAGTTAAATTATCTTTTAATACCATTGAATCAATTTTAATCATTAAGAGGAAAATTAACAATAATTAAATGAACCTAATATTGGCTAAATTGTACCACTTGAAATTATTGAATTTTATAAACGTAAAAGTTATTTTTATCTTTTATTTATGTTATATTTAAAAATCATATGAAATTAATTAATACCTCAACAGAGTATGGTTTAATTTCAAAATCATTTCATTGGTTAAGTGCCGCAGTATTAATAATTCAAATTCCTTTAGGTATGTATCTGGTAGACATGGATTTTAGTGAAAAAAGATTAACCATAGAAAATATTCATGTTGCAGTCGGTATAAGTATATTTTATTTAACTATACTAAGGCTTATATATAAAACTTTTAATCCAACCCCAAACTTAAATAATAGTATTTTTCCTGGACAGAAAATAATTGCAAAATTAAATCATGTGTTTTTATATATTTCAATTTTAATGATAACAATCTCGGGTGCTCTAAAAAAATTATATAACGGTGAAGAGCTTAATATGTTTTTTTTCAATCTTGAAATTCAAGATAATTTTGAATTAGCAGAAATATTTTATGAAATTCATATCCTGGGCAATTATACACTTATCGCATTAATATCTTTACATATTTTTGCTGTTTTAATTCATAAAATATTGTTTAAGGAAAATTTGCTGAAAAGAATTTTATAAAATAATACAAGTTAATTTGTCTTTAAATTTTAATTTATTTTTATAATTTAATTCGATTTCTTGAATACCTTGTATAAGTTGTTTTTTTGATAAAGGTATTAAAGTAGAAATATATCTATTTTTAATCATATCGAGATATTTCTTTTTGCTTATTCTTACATTAAAAATAAATTTTTTTTGAATTCTTTGAGGATATAAATTTGTAATAATCTTAAATATTTTTTTATCTCTTATAAGAGATTTATTAAGTTTAAGTTTCATTAATTTAAAAGTTGGAATTTCGTTATTTTCTGTATCTAAAGTAAAAATTATAATTTTACCTTTTGTATTTAATATTTTTTCTAATGATTTTATTAATTTTTTTACCTTACTTAATTTTATTAAATGAATTGTTTGTTTAATCATAATTAAATCAAACTTTTGACTTTTTCTCAAAGACAGATTTAAAATATTTGCTTTTTTAAATTTAATTCTTTTATCTCTATCTTTATGATTAACAATATCTATGCCTAAAGGTTTATGTTTAAGTTTTAATCTTGATTTTAAAGAACCTAAAATTTTCCCTCTTCCACAACCAATATCTAAAATTTTAAAATTTGAATTAATTTTGGTATTTTTGATTAAAAAATTATTAAATGAATTAATATAATTTTGTGAAGATAACCAAGTTTTATTGTCCCAATTTTTAATGACAACTGATGCCATATTTTTTTAATCTCCAATAATTATATGGCCATGGTGTTAAAAAACCCACAATAAGCATCAAGGGTACAACCCACCAGGTTAATATTGCTCCACCAGTTAAAAAATAATCAGTTAAATTCATTGTGGTTTCCATGCTTATCATTGAAATAAAACTCATGCCTAGTGCTGTTTTTAAAGCTTTGTTAAATTCCAAATTTTGACGGATTAAAATAATTGTTTCCAAAATTATACTTGTAATCAACCCATTGATAATTGCTAATATCATAATGGCTAAGACCGGGAACGGTATTTTAGTTAATTGAAAAAATAAAATTGTTCCGAAATCTCCAATCGAACACCCAAGTAAACACCATGCAGTATTTTTAGCACTTTGTTTCCATGTGTGTGAACAAGACCAATCAAATGTAGTGGATTCCATTCTCATATGATAATGTTTAGTTATGATTTTTAAACAACTATTTGATCAAAAATCTAGCACTTACACATACTTAATTGCCTCATCTAAAGGAAGAGAAGCTTTGATAATTGATCCAGTTTTAGAAAATGTAAGTAATTACATAATTTTATTAAAAGAGTTAGATTTAAGATTAGTAAAAGTAATTGACACACATATACACGCTGATCATGTGACAGGTGCTTCAAAATTAAAAGACATTACAAAATGCTCCACAATAATGGGTGATCATACTCCGGCTGATGCCGTTGAAATTAAAGTAAAAGATGATGAATATATAAATTTAGAAAATTTAAAGATTAAAGCTATGTATACTCCGGGTCATACTTCAGATAGTTATAGTTTTTTGATGGATAATTATCTTTTTTCTGGTGACACATTATTGATAAATGGAACAGGTCGAACTGATTTTCAAAATGGAGATTCAAAAGATGCATATAACTCAATTTTTAATAAACTATTAAAACTCCCTGATGAAACTTTTTTATATCCTGCTCACGATTACAAAGGAGAGAAAGTGAGTACTATTGGTAAAGAAAAAAAACAAAATCCAAGGTTACAGGTTAGTAGTGTAGATGAATATGTTGAGTTAATGAACAATCTAAATTTAAAAAAACCCACCGAAATTGATTTTAATGTTGCAAAAAATATTAATTTAGGTGCTTAGTTTAAATTGAAGCTTTTAATGCTTCATAAATTAAATCTTCGGTTGTTTCACCAATACTTCGATAAACTTCTTGATTACCTTTAAAAATTATTAATGTTGTTTGATATTGTACATCAAAAAAATTAGAGATTTCTTTTTTAGTCACATCGAATGAAAAATATTCAATATTATCAAACTTAATGTCTAATAATTCACCTTTATTTTTTGCATTCTGAAGAATTTTCATTTGACCAGCACATGATGGGCAATATTTTATCCAAGAACTGATTACGACAATTTTTCCATCTGATTGAGCTTTGTCAAACAACTCTTTCTTAAAAGTTGTTTCTTTTTCCATTGCATTTGCACTTAATGAAAATAAAAAGAAAATTGATATTAATATTTTTTTCATAATTTTTTATACCATAAAAATTAAAAACCAATAAGAAGCAAGCCCTGAGATAATTGTCGCAATAATATTTTGACTTATTATTCCAATTAACATTGCAATTATTGCTGCCATTATTTTTGGATTGTTTTCTAATTGGAAATCTCCAGAATTATCCAAAAAAATAGCAGGAAATATAATTGCAGGAAAAATTGCTGAAGGCACAAAAGAGAGAATTTCTCTTATTCTATCATTGAACATTTCTTTCTTTAATAATGCTATCATTGAAAACCTTGTCAAAAAAGTTATCAAACCACAGTATATAATTAATAGCCAGTTACTCATTTCTTTTATTCAACTTAGTTAAAATTGCTGCTGTCAGTAAAGCAGTTACTCCAGCAACAATTACATATGCTTTATATGGAACATAATTAAATCCAAACGTTGCCACTAATCCTGAAATAATTATCACAATCACATTTATTAATTTTCTGAAATCGTTAACCAATAATGCCAAAAAAGTTAAAGGTACTGCAAAACTTAAGCCTAGTTTTTCAGGAATAAAAGCTCCCAAAACAATTCCTAAAAAAGTGGTTGTCTGCCAAATAACCCAACAAGTAATACCACCACCAAATAAATGAAAATATTTATCTTTATCTTTATTTTTTTTAAAATACTCATTTGATCTTGCAAAAGCTTGATCAACTAAAAAATATGAGATTACAATTTTCCAAACAAGTTTTAAATCTGATAAATGCTCAGAAACAACAGCTCCATACAAAAGATGTCTTGAGTTCACTGCTCCAACTGAACTTATTATAACTAAAGATGAGGCACCTCCTGAAAATAATTGGAGTAAAACAATTTGTGAAGCACCACCAAAGACTATTAATGACATTCCCATTGTTTCTATTGGGCTAAATCCAATATCGATTGAAAGAACCCCAAAAATTAAACCAAATGGAACAACTGGTATCATCAGTGGGCTAACATCAAAAATACCCTTCAAAAAAACTCTAAATTTATTATTCATTTTAGAGAGTTTTTATTAGAAGCAAACAATATGATCAATATGAATTGGTCTTTTTATGCCAAATTTTTCATTCTCCTCGTGTTGGTGAATATGATGAGAGTGAACAAAAACTGGAATTAATAAATTACTTGGCGTTTTAAGAGTGTAGATAAAATTTGTGCCCCTAAACTTTCTATCTATAACTTCAAACTTTAAATTACTTTGGTCATCGTGATGTAAGTCCTCTGGTTGAACCAAAAGTTTTACTTTTGATCCTATTGGAAAAGGTTTATTAAAATTACCCGTAATTGTTCCAAGGTCTTTATTTTCTAAACTTTTAGGACTTGTAACCTCTGCAGGAATTAGAATGCCTCTATTTAAAAAATTAACTACCTCTATTGAGTTTGGTAAATGATAAACATTATATGGATCGTCAAATTGTTTGAGTTCCTGATTTAAAATAATTCCACATTTTGATCCTAAATAAAATGCTTCATAAGAGTCGTGTGTCACAATTATTGTTGAAATTTTTAATTTATTAAGAATTTTTTTTAGTCTAACTTGAATTTCTTCTTTAAAACTTTGATCTACATTTGATAAAGGCTCGTCTAACAATAATAAATCTGGTTTAGTCATTAAAGATCTTGCTAATGAAGCTCGTTGTGCTTCACCAGCACTTATCTCATGTGGGTATTTATTGAGAATATGAGATATATCTAATAAATCTATAATTTCTTTTACATCAATTTTTTTTTCATTTTTTTCTTTATTTTTTTCTGATCCTAATAAAATATTTTTTTGAACATCATAATGTGGAAATAAACTATTATCTTGAAAAGCGAGAGATACATTTCTATTTTCAGGTTCAATATTAATTTTATCTGAAGAAAGAATCTTTCCATTTAATTCTATTGAACCTTTTTTAATTCTCTCTAAACCAGCGATCGTTCTAAGTATGGTAGTTTTTCCAATACCAGATGGGCCCAAAAGGCAAATTACATCACCTTCATTCTCGATTGAAAAAGAAACATTTTTAACTTTAGTTTTTCCATCAATATTAAAATCAACATTTTTTATTTCAAAAAAATTTTTACTCATTATTATCTCTTAATATATATTTAGATGTAATTATAATGAAAGAAGTTGCAATTAAAATTAAAAATAATGATGGGACTGCAGCAGCCTCTAATAAATCTTCGGATGCGGATATATAAGCTGTAGTTGCAAAAGTCTCAAAATTAAAAGGTCTCAAGATTAAAGTAATAGGTAATTCCCTTATAATCTCTAAAGAAATCAATATACAAACAAATAATAAAGAGTTTCTCAAGAAGGGTATATGAATATTCATAAATGTTTTTCGTTTTGAATAACCTAGCAAATAAGAACTTTCATCTACTGAGATATTAATTTTTTCATATCCAGATTTAATTCCATTAAAGGCCAAAGAATAAAATCTTACAAAATACACAAAAACTAATCCTAAAATAGAGCCAATAAATATTTTCTTTATAGAAAATAATCCTAGATTTTTAACAACACTCTCGTCGAACCAAGCTATGAAAGTTATAAATGCGACTGCTAAAATTACACCAGGTATTGCATATCCCGAAATTGATAAAGTTGATAAAATGTTTAAGGTTTTGTTTTTTGTAACTCTATTTCCATAGTTTGAGATTAAAGAAAACATTATCAATACAAAACTTGATAGAACAACTAAATAAAGTGTATTACTTAAAAGATCAATAATTTGTAGATCAAATAAATTTTCTGGAAATTTAATTGTCCAATACAACATTTGACTCAAAGGAAATAAAAAACTTAAAAAGAAAACAAGAAAACAAAAAAGGAAGGCGGCTATTGATTTGGTTCCCTTAAGTTGTAACTTCTGTTTTTGTTTAAAACCTCCTTTTGCATTAAAATGATATTTCGCCCTATTTCTTGATAAATTTTCTAGTATAAACAAGGCAAATATGAACAATAATAAGAAGAATGATAACTGATTTGCAAAAGCAAGGTCATCAAACGTTATCCATGAATTATATATTCCTGTAGTTAGTGTATTTATTGAAAAAAAATCTACTGCCCCAAATTCTGCTAGTGTTTCCATTGCAACTAAAGATAAGCCAGCAACTATTGCCGGTCTTGCTGCAGGAAGGATGACTGAATATAATGTTTTAAAACTTGTAAAACCCAAGTTTTTACCTAGATCAATGAAGTTTTGTGATTGATATAAGAACGAAGCTCTAGCTAAAATATATACGTATGCAAATAACGAAAAAGAAAGAGATAGTATAACTCCAAACATTCCATCAAATTTTGGAATATATAAATTATAATTTTTATCACCAAATAAGTTTTTTAAAATAGAATATGCTGTGCCGTAATTTTCAAAAAAGGCTGTTAATGAATAAGCATAAATATATGGAGGAACTGCAAATGAGAGTATTAATGCCCATTTAAAGAAATTACTTAATGGAAATTCATAAAAGGATACCAAGTATGCAGTTCCAGTTCCAATCAAAAAAGTTAATAATAGAACACTTATCAATAAAATTATAGAGTTAGAAATATACTCTAATAAAAAAGTATCTTTTAAAATTTCATAGTAATTTGACGTGGATTCAAAAAAACTTAAAAATACAGTTAAAATTGGGATAATAACAAAAATAGAAATGAAAAGAGAAGATATGTACCAAAAATTTATTCTCATAATTTATATTCCGCCTTATAAATATGGAAAGTATTTGTGTCCACACTTTAAAAAAAGCATGGACACACAGAAAAAATCAAAAATCAAATACTTTTAGGATATGCGGAACCTCCCTAGTTTTAATTTCTGAAATTTTTCTATCATTTATTCTTTTATCGATTTTTTTACATTCCAAATAACATGGAGTGCATCCCTTAGAGGATCTATTTAAATCAATGTCCGAAATAAATTTCTTTTTATTTTTCACCATTTTACTTCCAGCCAGCAGCTGTCATTACTTCTAACGCATCTGCTTGTTTAGCTCCATAACTAGAAACTTTTGTTTTAAGATCTTGTTTAAAATCTAAACCAATATTGTTTACCACTAATGGATTTGCTGAGACATTATCAATCATTGGAAACTCAAAGGTATTATTTACAAAATGTTCTTGAGACTCTGGTGTTAATAAAAACTCTACAAGTTTAATAGCATTAGTTTTATTAGGAGCATTTTTTACTAATGCTGCACAACTAATATTCATATGAGTTCCTCTATCACCTTGATTAGGAAAAAAAGCTTTAACTTTTTTTGCAGCTTCTTGTTGTTCGGGACCTTTTTTACCAGACAACATTAATGCAAGATAGTAAGTGTTGGCTACGGCAATGTCAGCTTCGCCAGCTGCAACTGCCATTATTTGTGCTCTATCATTTCCTTTAGGCGTCCTAGCCATATTAGACACAACTCCTTTCGCCCATTCAGCTGTTGCTTTTTTTCCATTATTTTTAACTAATGAAGCTACAAGTGATTTATTATAGATATTGTTGGATGCTCTTATAACTAGTCTACCTTTCCATTTTGGATCAGCTAGACTTTCGTAAGTTAAACCAGATAGCTCAGCTCCAGAAACTCTCTCAGGTGAATAATAAACTATTCTTGCTCTTTTTGCGATTCCGGTCCAATGGCTTGTTCTAAAATTTGCTGGCACTACTGCTTTAATAGCTGCAGATGTTAAACCAGATTGAGTCATTCCCTTTGATTTAAATACTCCACATCTTCCTGCGTCAGCAGTAATGTAAAGGTCTGCGGAAGAGTCAACACCCTCTTCTATCATTCTTTTTTCAAGTGCGCCTGCCTTACCATTTATCAAGTTAACCTTAATTCCTGTTTTATTTGTAAACTTGTTATAAAGTTCAGCGTCAGCCTTATAATGTCTTGCGTTAAAAACATTTACCTCATTTGCCATCACAACTGATGATGTAAATAAAGATGCTATCAATGCAAAAATTGATATTTTTCTCATTATTTCTCCATTCTTCCGCATGATTTAATTGAGAATGAGAACTATTCTCATTGAGAATGATTATCAATCGCAAAGATGTCGCAGGCTATCTAAGACTTCCAGTCGCCTATTTTGCTGAATAAAAAATTCCTAAAAGCCTGAACTCTGGCAGTGTTTTTTAAAGATTGTGGATAAACGAAGTGTGCCTCTGTGATTGGTCCCTCAGATTTAGGTAAAACTTTAATAATATTGGTCGAATTGCTTACTAAATATTCAGGCAGTGCTGCTAAACCTACTCCAGATTCCACTGCTAGTAAGAGTCCCATAACACTATTTACCTTCATTATAGGTTTTCTTTTTTTTCCGTCATGCATCCCTAACTTTAATGCCCACTCTGGATTATAAACTGGGGAGGGTGCTCCTTTGCCAAATGATATGAATTTGTGTTTATTTAGGTCACTCACAGTTTTTGGCATACCATATTTTTCTAAATATTTGTTAGACCCATAAATATAATATTTTAGATCTATAAGTTTTTTTTGAATATAATTTAATTGTTTAGGTCTTCTCATAAAAATACCAATATCAGCTTGTCTTGTACTCAGGTCCAACTCCTTATCTTCAAAAATCAACTCAATTTCAACCTCGGGATTTAAACGCATAAATTCCTCAATTCTAGGTGTTAACCAATGAGTTCCAAAACTTCTAACTGTTGTAATTGTCAATTTTCCTGTTGGTTTATTTTTTTGATCTCCTAGTGAAGTTTCCACTTCTTTAAGTTTGCTTATAACTTCGTGTGCAGTTTTAAATACATACTCTCCATTTTCAGTGAGCGTAAGACCTCTTGCGTGTCTTTCAAATAATTGAACTTTTAAATCTTGTTCCAAAGATTGAATTTGTCTACTTATTGCTGATTGACTAAGATTTAAATTTATAGTTGCATTAGTAAAACTTCCTGCTTCTGCAACTGCATGAAAAATTTTAAGTTTATCCCAGTCCATTATTTATTTAAATCAACTAAAACTCTTCCAGAAATTTCGCCCTTTAATATTTTAGGATAAGTTTCAATTAACTCCTCCAAGCTAACAGTTTGAATAGATTTTTCTATTAAGTTAAAATCGATTAATTTTGCAGCCTCCCCCCAAATAAATTCTCTTCTTTTGATGCTACAATTTGCTGAGTCCATTCCCCAAAGTTTTATTCCTCGTAACATGAAAGGAATTACATTAGTATTTAATTCATTTGTACTTGCATTGCCACATACTGCAACAATCCCATTTGAATTAGTTTGAACAATTGCATTAGCTAAAATTTTACCACCAACGGTGTCGACTACTCCATCCCATAAACCTTTATCTATAAGTTTTGGATCTTTATCAAATTCAGCGCGATTTATAACACTTTTAGCACCTAATGATTTTAAGTAATCCTCTTTAGAAACTTTTCCTGAAACCGCAGTAACATTGTATCCCATCTTATTTAATATCATAACCGCAATACTTCCGACTCCACCAGTTGCACCTGTAACTAAGACGTCATTTACTTTTGCACCAAGTAATATTTCCTCTCGAGCTTTTATTGCAAATGCTGCCATTAAAGATGTAAAACCTGCAGTACCCAAGATCATTGTCTGTTTAGTTGTTAAATCACTTGGTTTCTTTACTAAGAAATCACCATTAACTTTTGCTATTTGAGAATATCCACCATAAAAAATTTCCCCAACTCTAAAACCAGTTAAAATTACTTCATCTCCTGACTTAAATTTTGAATTTTCACTTTCTATAACAGTTCCTGAAAAATCTATGCCTGGGATATGGGGGAACTCTTTTACTAACCTACCACCATTTTTTAAAATCATTCCATCTTTAAAATTAAGATCTGAATAATCAACTTTGATAGTTACATCTCCATGTTTTAAAAAACTTTTGTCTAATGATTTTACTTCTCTTGTAAAGTTGTCACCTTCTTGATTTAAAACTAATGCTTTAAATTGGTCTGACACTTTTAATCTTTTGAATTGCTTATTAACCTTAAATATCTATTTTGATAACTTAAATCTTCTTTGAATTGACCTAAATAATAATTTGTGACTGTTGTAGCTTGTTCCTTTTTAATACCTCTCATAGTCATACATTGATGAGTTGAGTCTATTGTAACAGCTACCCCTTTTGCATCTAAAGCTTGCATTAGTGTATTCGCAATCTGCATAGTTAATCTTTCTTGGGTTTGTAATCTTTTAGAAAAAACCTCAACGACTCTTGCTAATTTACTTAATCCAACAACTCTTTCATTAGGTATGTAAGCTACATGAGCTTTACCAATTATTGGTGCCATATGATGTTCGCAATGACTTTGAACAGAAATATTTTTTTGAATAACCATGTCATCATAGCCATCCACATCGCCAAAAGTTTTATCCAAAACTTGAATAGGATCTTCCTTATAACCTTTAAAATACTCCTTAAATGCTTTAACGACTCTCTTTGGAGTCTCTAATAATCCCTCTCGATTAGGGTCTTCACCCATCCATGACAAAATAGTCTTAAAAGCTTCTTCTGCTTCTTTGTCAGAAATCTTCTTTGGATTTTGATTATTATCTATGTCTTTAACTAGCTTCATGGAGGGCTTTATACATATAAATGTGCATTTTTAAAATATTTAATATATCTCTATATGTGCTACATAATCACCGAATATGTTCAAAAAAAGAGAAAATGTGGTTGAAATTGAAGAGGGAAATCTTCTATCACCTAAATTTGATAATGATGGTTTAATACCTGTCATTACAATGTGCTCTCAAACAAAAGAAATTTTAATGCATGGTTATATGAACGTTGAGGCATTTAAAAAAACTATCGAAACAAAAGAAGCTCACTACTATAGCAGATCAAGGAAGACTATCTGGCACAAAGGTAAAACAAGTGGTTTTATTCAGAAAGTAATTGAAATCAAAATTGATGATGACCAAGACTCGGTTTGGCTTACTGTTGATATTGGAGATGGAGCTAGTTGTCACGTCGGCTATAGATCTTGTTTTTATAGATCTATACCTCTTGGAACTATTGAAAATGGTAGAGAAGTTAAGATGAAATTTACTGAAAAAGAAAAAAAATTTGACCCAGAAAAAGTTTATAAAGACCAACCGAACCCAACAAAAATATAGATTATGGAAAAACTTGAAATGAAACTTGTAAGACCTTTTGGGCCATCAGTGTTGCATGCAAAAATACCTGTCAATACAGTTGAGATGTTAAATAAATATATAGATGATATTGTAGCTGATAAAAAAAAATCATCTAAACTTGATCATGGTCATCAATTAGTTGGTGATGTTACACAAGAATTTATGCTTGAACCAGAAATTATGGAAAAAAGTGGATGGGGACAATTTTTAGCTAGTTGTGTAACACGATGGGTAGAATGGGAATTAAAAAAGAAAATCTCGAAATTTAAGATAATGACTTCTTGGGTGGTTAGACAATTTGAAAATGAATATAACCCTACTCATTGGCATAATGGTCATATATCAGGTGCAGGTTTTTTAAAAGTTCCCTCAACTTTTGGAAAACACGTGCAAAAAAAAGATAAGGACTATCATGGTGGAAGTCTTCAACTAATAAACGGCACACGACATTTTATGTCACCATCAACTGTTTCTTTAAAACCAAAAGTAGGAGATTTTTATTTTTTTCCAAATTATTTGATGCATACAGTTTATCCATTTAAAGATACTAAAGAGGAGAGAAGATCGATATCATTCAATGCCCAAATTGATGATAGTGTTTATGACATCTATTCCTAAAGATAAAATTCAAAAAAACGTACTTGGAGAAAAATTAGAAGAATGTTCTTTAGATCCTTTAACTGGATGGTATAGAGATGGTTGTTGTAATACTGATGAAAATGATCATGGGTTACATACTGTTTGTGCAAAAGTTACGACAGAATTTTTGGAATGGTGTAAAAAGGCTGGAAATGATTTAATCACACCTCATCCAGAGTTTGGATTTCCAGGCTTAAAAGATGGAGACGGTTGGTGTGTTTGCGCAACTTGGTATGCAAGAGCAGTAGAAGCTGGAAAAGGTTGCCCAATTTTTTTAAAACGAACTCACGAAAATACATTGAAAGTTTTGCCGATCGAAACACTCAAAAAATTTGCAATAGATCTTTCATAAAATAAATTTACATTATGGGTGAAAATATTTTATCGGTCATTTATCTTTTATTAGTAATTGCACTAGTCTTACCAGGTTTTTATTACGCAAATAAAAATAAAAAAGTTTTTTTGAAAAATCTTATTATTTGGCTAGGTATTATTGGAATAGTAATAATTTTTGCTAATTTTTTAAAATAGCAAGTTACATATTACCATACTTTGGTCCACCGCCTCCCTCAGGGGTAACCCAAATTATATTTTGGGAAGGTTCTTTAATATCGCAAGTTTTACAATGAATACAGTTCTGAGCGTTAATAACAAATTTATTTATATCATTTTCTTTTTGAACCTCATAAACTCCTGCTGGACAATATCTTTGTGCTGGCTCGTCATATTTCTCAAGAGTATATTTTATAGGTAGATCTTTATCTTTAAGCTGTAAGTGTACTGGCTGATTATCCTCATGATTAGTCCCAGTCAAATAAACTGAGCTTGTTTTATCAAAAGTAATCACATTGTCAGGTTTAGGATATTCAATTTTTGGCATTTTATCTGCAGGTTTTAAAGTTTCATGATCTGAATGCTTATGTCTTAATGTAAATGGAAGTTTTCCTCTAAATAAAATTTGATCAATTCCTGTAAAAATTATTCCTAAAATTAAACCCCAATTAAAACTAGGTTTTACATTTCTTGCTTGATACAGTTCTTTATATAACCAACTTTTTTTAAATAATTCCTCATAAAATGATAAATCTTTTTTAGACTGAATATGTTCATTGATAGCCTCTGCAGCTAAAATTCCACTTTTCATAGCAGTGTGAGATCCTTTTATTTTTGGCATATTCAAAGTTCCCGCATCACATCCAATAAGTAATGCACCTGGCATAAACATTTTTGGTAAACTTTGAATACCACCTTCAATTAAAGCTCTAGCGCCATAAGAAATTCTTTTTCCACCTTCTATAATTTTTTTTATTGATGGATGTGTTTTAAATCTTTGAAACTCATCAAAAGGAGAAAGATGAGGATTTTGATAATCTAAACCTATTACATATCCTAAAAAAACTTGTTTGTTTTCAGCATGATAAATAAAACTCCCACCGTAAGTATTATTATCTAAAGGCCATCCAGCAGTATGCATCACCAATCCCTCTTCATGATTTTTTTCATCTATTTCCCAGATTTCTTTAAATCCAATCCCATATTGTTGAGGGTCTTTGTCTTTATTAAGATTAAATTTTTTAATCAATTGTTTTCCTAAATGTCCGCGACAACCTTCAGCAAAAACTGTAACCTTGCCTATAAGTTCAATACCTGGTTCAAAACTATCTTTTTTATTTCCTTGTTTATCTATTCCCATGTCTTGAGTGGCTACACCTTTAACCGAGCCATCGTCATTAAATAAAACCTCACTAGCTGGAAATCCTGGAAATATTTCTACACCAAGTGTTTCTGCTTGCTCAGCAAGCCATCTACATAAATTTGCAAGACTAATTATATAATTTTTATGATTTTTTTGGACAGCAGGTAACAACCACGTTGGCCAACTTAATGATTTTTTTTTTCCTAAAAATAAAAATTTCTCCTTAGTGACTTTTGTTTTTATAGGTGGATTTAAATCTTTCCAATTTGGAATTAATTCGTCTAGTGCTCTAGTTTCAAAAACATTTCCACTTAATATGTGGGCACCGATCTCAGATGCTTTCTCTAAAACACAAATATTTAAATTTGAATTTAATTGTTTTAATTTAATAGCAGTTGTTAATCCTGATGGTCCTCCACCAACAATTACAACATCGTATTCCATTGACTCTCTGGACATAATAATTTTTTACAGATTATATTATTTTTGTATAGTGTTTAATTTGTTCAGTTCCTCAATAAATTGGGGTACTGCTTCAAAAAGATCAGCTTCTAGACCATAGTCTGCAACACTAAAAATTGGAGCTTCACCATCCTTATTGATTGCGACAATCACCTTACTTTCTTTCATTCCAGCTAGGTGCTGAATTGCACCAGAAATACCAATTGCAATATATAAGTCTGGAACTACAACTTTTCCAGTTTGACCTACTTGATGATCGTTGCTTATATATCCGGCATCCACAGCTGCTCTTGATGCTCCAATAGCAGCATTTAATTTATCAGCAACAGAAGTAATTAATTTAAAATTATCTCCACTCTGCATTCCTCTTCCTCCAGAAACAACTACTCTTGCAGTTCCAAGCTCTGGTCTATCTGACTTAATTTCCTCTCTTTTTACAAATTTTGTATTATTAAACTCTTCACTTGGTTCAGCTTTTTCAATTGGCGCAGATCCACCTGAACTCTCGCATGGATCAAAAGAAGTTGGTCTAATAGTTATACATTTTTTTGGATCCTTGCTTTTTACTGTTGCAAATGCATTTCCAGCATAAATTGGTCTTAAAAATGTATCTGCAGAAATTACCTTAATAATATCACTGACTTGAGAAGTATCTAAAGAAGCTGCAATCCTTGGCATCAAATTTTTACCAAATGTATTAGCTGAACAAACAACATGTGAATAGTTTTCTGCCAATTTCACAATTACTGGTGCAAAATTTTCTGCCACAAAGTTTTCGTAATGAACTGCTTCTACTTGAATTACTTTTTTGACCAAAGGTAACTCTGATAATTTTTTTGCTGCATCTCCACAATTATTACCAATAATTACAGCATGAAGATCGTTATTCATTTGAGAGGCTGCAGTTACAGCATTAAGTGTAAAAGGTTTAAGTTCTTTATTGTTATGTTCTGCAACTAATAAAACTGACATTATATTACTTTAGCCTCATTTTTTAATTTTTGCACTAGCTCAGCCACACTTTTTACTTTTATTCCCGCTTTTCTTTTTGGTGGCTCCTCAACCTTAATCTGCTCGATTCTTGGTGATGTATCTACTCCTAAATCTGACGCATTTATCTGCTCAATAGGTTTTTTTTTAGCTTTCATTATGTTTGGTAAAGATGCATATCTTGGTTCATTAAGTCTTAAATCACAAGTTACAATAGCAGGAATATTAATCTCTATTGTCTCTAATCCTTCATCAATCTCTCTCGTAACTTCAAGTTTTTTATCTTTAATCTCAATCTTTGAAGCAAATGTAGCTTGAGGCCAATTTAGTAAAGCACTTAACATTTGACCTGTTTGATTACAATCATCATCAATTGCTTGTTTTCCCATAAAAACTAAATCTGGTTTTTCTTTTTCAACAATTTTTTGTAATAATTTGGAAACGGCTAAAGGTTCTAAAATTCCATCAGCTTTAATAAGAATACCTCTATCAGCTCCAACCGCTAATGCTTTACGAACAGTTTCTTGAGCTTTCTCTTCTCCAACACTTACTGCAACAACTTCGGTCGCTTTTCCTGACTCTTTGATTTTTACTGCCTCCTCAATCGCATTATCATCTGGTGGATTGGTAGACATCTTAACATTATCAGTTACTACACCAGTGTTATCCTCTTTAACTCTGACTTGAACATTGTAATCAATTACTCTTTTTACTGCGACTAAAATTTTCATTAGGCTCTCAAAAGTTTATTTTCAGCATCATATGGACTTTCCTCTACTATTGTAGCCTCATACATTTTTCCTAGAATATCAACTTTAAGTTTTTCTCCAACATTTGCTAAATCAGGTTTCACCATGGCTAAGGCAATAGATTTATCTAATCTAAATCCATATTCCCCTCCTGTTGCTCGCCCAACGACTTTGTCATCTTTATAAATTGGATTGTTACCTAAAACATCTGAGTCTGTTGTGTCATGAACCTCTAGTGTTACTAATTTATTATCAAAACCCTTTTCTCTCCATTTGTTTAGCGCATCAAGTCCTATGAAATTACCCTTGTTGGGATGAATAAATCTGTCTAGGCCAGACTCATAAGGTGAATACTCAATTGATAGTTCAGTTCCCACGAGTTTATAAGATTTTTCTACTCTTAAACTGTTCATCGCTCTGATGCCAAAAGGTTTAAGGCCGAGATCCTTACCTGCTTCCATTAATTTATCAAAAATATGGTTTTGATATTCAATTGGGTGATGTAATTCCCAACCAAGTTCACCAACAAAATTTACTCTCATAGCATTTACTGGAGCATATCCAACATTAACATTTTTTGCAGTTAACCATTTAAAGTTTTCGTTTGAAAAATCATCAGTCGAAACTTTTTGCATAAGCTCTCTAGCTTTTGGACCAGCTACAACGAGTACACCTGTGCTATTTGTTAAATCCTCAAATATAACTGAACCATCAGTTGGCATCCATTTATGAATCCAATCATGGTCTAATCTCAAATTCGCTCCAGCTGAAACCAAATAATAACTATTTTCAGCTTCTTTCATAATTGTAAACTCAGAGTGAACACCACCTTTAGTATTTAGCGCATGACACAAATTAATTCTTCCGATTTTTTTTGGAAGTTTGTTAGCAACTAAGTAGTCTAAAAATTCCTCAGCCTTTGGACCTTTTATTCTACATTTTGCAAAGGCTGTCATATCCAAAAGTCCAACATTTCTTTTAACATTTTCACATTCTTTCTTAATTGCATCAAACCATTTTGATCTTCTAAATGACCAATGATCTTTTTGTTCCATGCCATCTGTTGCAAAAAAGTTTGGTCTTTCCCATCCAAATTTTTGTCCAAAGACAGCACCAAGATTTTTCATTCTTTCATAACAAGGAGATGTTCTTAAAGGTCTGGCAGCTGGTCTCTCCTCATCAGGATAGTGAACAATAAATACATGACTGTAAGCTTCTTCATTTTTTGCTTTAAGATAAGATTTTGTTGCATAATTTCCATAACGTCTTGGTTCAACACCAAGCATATCAATCGTGGGTTCACCATCAACGATCCATTCTGCTAATTGCCAACCTGCACCACCTGCCGCAGTTATTCCAAAACTATGTCCCTCATTAATCCAAAAATTTTTAAGTCCCCAGGCTGGACCAACAATTGGATTACCATCTGGTGTGTAACATATTGCGCCATTATAAACTTTTTTAACTCCAACTTCTCCAAATGCTGGAACTCTATGTATCGCTCCTTCGATATGCGGAGCAAGTCTATCTAAATCCTCTTGAAACAATTCATATTCAGAGTCTTTTGAAGGACCTTCTACATAACATGCTGGTGCACCATCTTCATATGGACCTAATATTAATCCACCAGCCTCTTCTCTCATGTACCATCTACTATCACTATCTCTTAATACACCCATTTCTGGAAGACCTTCTTTTTTTCTTTTTTGAATCTCTGGATGTGGTTCAGTCACAATATATTGATGTTCAACAGGTATAACTGGAATATCTAATCCAACCATTTCTCCAGTTTGTCTTGCAAAATTTCCTGAACATGAAATCACATGCTCACATTCAATTGATCCTTTATCTGTTTCAACAATCCATCCCTCTTTAGTTTGTCTCATTGATAACACTGTTGTGTTTCTATAAATCTCAGCTCCTCTGTTCCTAGCACCTGTGGCAAGTGCCTGAGTTAAGTCTGCAGGTTGGATGTATCCATCTTCTGGATGTTGAATGGCTCCAACTAAATCATCAGTATGACAAAGCGGCCAAATTTCTCTAACTTGTTGAGGTGTCAAAAATTTTACATCAACACCAATTGTTTTAGCTACACCAGCATACTGATGATACTCATCCATTCTATCTTTGGTACTAGCTAAACGGATATTTGAAACAACACTGAAACCAACATTCTTACCAGTCTCTTCCTCTAACTTTTTATAAAGATTTACTGCATACTTGTGAAGTTGACCAACTGAATAGCTCATATTAAAAAGAGGTAGCAAACCTGCTGCATGCCAAGTTGAGCCTGAGGTTAATTCTTTTCTTTCAACTAAAACGACATCTGACCAGCCTTTTTTTGCTAAATGATAAAGAGCGCTTACTCCAACAACTCCTCCACCGACTACGACGACTTTTGCTTTAGATTTCATTAAATGATTCCTACTAAATTTTTATTCATAACGAAACAAAATTGTATTATGGATAATCAAATTGAACTTCCTAGTGCTATTGGGCTAGAGACCATTGTGGTCAACCAACAATCCATTAGGGGTCCTTCAACAGTATATTTTTCCACTTGCCAGTTGAACTTATGATAAATCTTATCTTTATCTAAAATTATCACCTCAAATTGTGCCCATTTGTCACCACCTCCAACCTGAGTAATTGTATGGCTTAAGTGATTTAAAAGCATTTGATATGAGTTACCTTTAATCATCATTTTGAAATTTGGTAAAGGGCCAGTATTTTTTTTGTTACTGGGATGAGCAAAATTCCAAGTTTGCTCAATCCCGCTATCTTTATAATTTAAGTCGTTTTTTTGAAGACCACTTAATTGAATCTCGACAACCTTGGAAGGTTTTATATCACTACTAGGTTTTAGTAATTCAGCTTTAGTTATTGAAATTGAAAAGAAAAGAATAATAAAGACTTTAAATATTATCTCGAATTTTTTTAACATCTTTTTAAAAATTTAATTATTCATTAATTAAAGTATTTTTCGTACTCTATCTTCGTGCATTTATTATCAATGTAAATGATGTCATTTGTCTCAACAATTTTTTTTGCCTCTTCATTGCTAATGTCTAATTGTAACCATAATACTTTTGCATTTATTTTGACAGTTTCTTCTGCAATTGTGACAACTTCATTCGATGGCCTAAATACGTCTACTATTTCTACTGGATTATCAATCTCTGAAATATTTCCAAAAACTTTTTCTCCTAATATTTTTTCTCCTTTCATGGATGGATTTACGGGGTAAACTTTGAAACCATTGTCTTGTAAATATTTCATAACAATAGATGATGTTTTTGTTAAATCTTTACTTGCACCTACTAGAGCAATATTTTTATATTTTTTTAAAATTTCTTTTATATTTTCCACTCTATTTACTTTTTACTCATTATCTTTTCTTCACAAAACTTCTTAGCTTCTTCAATAGTCATTGGTTGATCCAACTTTTGACTACCTGCAATACAAGCATCGATAGATCTTTTAAAATTATGGTCTCTAAAGGTAAAAATAAAATATATACCAATGATGATTAAGATAATTGTTAGAATATTTTTTACTTTCACTTATTTCTCCACTTTGGTTTTCTTTTTTCTAAAAAAGCTGAGATACCTTCTTTTGCATCCATCGCCATCATATTGTATGTCATCATTTGACTGGTATACGAGTATGCTTTTCTCAGTGGCATTTCTAACTGCTTATAAAAAGCTTGTTTTCCAATTTTGATTGTTAAATTTGATTTAGATGCAATTTTTTTTGCAATTTTCATCGTCTCGCTATTTAATTTTGATTTTGAAAAATAATCATTAATTAAACCAATTTCCTTCGCGTAATTTGCTTTAATTGGCTCGCCGGTAAGAAGCATCTTCATCATAGGTTTTCTATTAATCTTCCTGCTAACTGCAACCATAGGAGTACTACAAAACAATCCAATATTTACACCTGGTGTTGCAAAAAGTGCATCTTTGGTACTGTAAGCTAAATCACAACTAGCAACTAATTGACATCCTGCTGCATAAGCTGCGCCATGAACTTTTGCAATAACGGGTTTTTTACCCTCGACTATTTGAAGCATTAGCTTTGAACAAAGATTAAATAATTTTTTATATCTTTCTTTTTTCTTTAAGTCTTTTACTTCTTTTAAATTATGACCTGCGCTAAAACCTTTTCCAGCACCCTCAAGAATAATAACTTTAACCTTTTTATCTTTGTCTAATTTTTTTAAAACATCTATTAAATCTCTCAAATTTTTGTAGGATAAAGAGTTATATGTTTTTGGCTCATTAATAATAACTCTTGCTATATCTTTATTCTGATTAATGATTTTGATATTCATTAAAAACTATTTAAGTTTACCGTCTTCTCTCATCTTTGCTCTTATCTTGGTGGCTGAAATTTTTTGTATTTCCTCAGGTAAAACGATTTCTTCTATTTTATAACCAACACCTCTTCCGTAACAAATGTTTGTAATATTGGGTACTAACATAATTTTAAAACGTCCCTCGAATTCTGGATTAAGTTTATCTTCAATATTTTTTTTTACTGTTTCAAAGTCAAACGGATTATCATCCACACCTTGTACATCTCTGATTTGTATACAAACTTGTTCAGTTTTTTTAATTATTTCTTTAAATAATGTATAGTGGCCATCATGAAAGGGCTGCCATCTTCCTAACATCTGTGCAGTTGGTTTTTTATTGTCCCATTTATAAGACATTATACTATTTCCTTTAATATTTTTGGTGCCCAATTTTTAGCATCTTGAGTGGTAACATGATAGTTATACTTCTCTGGTTTTACGAACATTTTATTAGTATCATCAAACCTACCTTCTTTAATAGTATCAACCCATATAATAAAATCTGCTGGAAACAGCGCTCTCGCAGCAGGGGTTGGGCAAACAAAATCTGCAACAACATGATTACCTTGATCTCTGAACTCTTTTGCTTTTGCCCACATTCTTTTCGCCTGCCTAGTTCTTCCCTCTGCTGAAAAATCCCAATCATTTGCTTCTTTTCTCACTTCATCAGCATTGAGCCACTTTGCTTTTAATAATGGAACTAACTCAGAGGCTAAAGTCGTTTTACCTGAGCCTGGCAAACCCATAATTAATATAATCTTCATGACTTAAGATAGTTAACAATCCACTCAATTTTAAGCAACAAATATCATTGCGTCATTTGATAAAATTCTTTGACAGCTTTTTCAAAAAAGATAATGATCTGTAAAATGAATTTTTCTTTAGAAATAAGCCCAACAACAGATCTCGACACTGTTCCACCTGTAAATGATATTTACATAACAATGTTGCCTGGTGGGGATTATAGAGAAACAGCACAACAAGCGGTTGAGTTAGTTAAAAAAGGTTTCAATCCAGTACCTCACTTTCCAGCAAGATCAATGCAAGATGAAAAGCAACTAAAAGATTATGTTTCTAGGTGTAAAGATGGTGGAGTTAAACAAGTTTTAGTAATTGGTGGCGGAAGAGAGCCTATGGGAAAATTTGATAGCTCGTTTCAACTTTTAGAGACTGGTTATTTTGAGAAGATGACAATAGGAATTGCTGGACACCCAGAGGGGAGTCCTGATATATCCGATTCAGATTTAGAAAAAGCTATGATAGATAAAAAGCCTTATGCTGATTATATAGTAACACAGTGGTTATTAGATCCCCAGCCTATTATAGATTTTGTTTCTAAACAAAGCGTACCAGTGCATGTTGGAATTACTGGGCCTCTAAAAATATCAAGCTTAATTAAATTTGCAAATATTGTTGGAGCAAAAAATTCCTTAAATTTTCTTAAATCTAATTTTACTAAGGCGTTAGATTTATTAAAACCTAAAGACCCTAATGATCTAATTGGGAAAGTTAAATCGCATACTGATTTCTTCCACATTTATACATTCGGCGGCTTGAAGGAAACAAACAAGTGGTTGAAGGAGAATGGTTATGTCTAAAGAATTTGACTATACTAAACTAAAGCATGCTACTTCTGTTGATCAGTCAGATCGAAAAGTACCATACAATTTAAGACAAAGTGGGCCTACAAAAGTTGAAATGTTAATTTCAACAAGAGTAAGAAAATCACCATATTGGCATTTATCAATGCAAGCAGGTTGTTGGAGAGCAACTGTTTATAATCGAATTTATCATCCAAGGGGATATGTGAAACCTGAAGATGGTGGTGCAATGGTTGAGTATGATGCAATTGTAAATCATGTAACTATGTGGAATGTTGCTGTTGAAAGACAGATCCAAGTAAAGGGTCCTGATGCAGAAAAATTTGTTGATTACGTGATAACTCGAGATGCAACAAAAATCTCTCCGATGCGAGCAAGATATGTAATTTTATGTAACGCTTACGGAGGAGTTTTAAATGATCCAATTCTTTTAAGAATTGCAAAAGATGAATTTTGGTTTTCTTTATCGGACTCTGACATAGGGATGTATCTTCAAGGCGTTAATGCAGACGGGAAATTTAATTGTACTATTGAAGAAATTGATGCATGTCCTGTTCAAATTCAAGGGCCTAAATCAAAAGCGCTTATGAAAGATTTGCTAGGTGATCAGGTTGATTTAGAAAATATGCCTTTCTATGGTTTAGCAGAGGTTAAGGTTGCAGGAAGAAGTTGTGTTATCTCTCAATCAGGTTTTTCAGGTGAAGCTGGATATGAAATATATTTAAGGAATGCAACTTTATATGCTGACGAGATGTGGAATGCTGTTCTTGAGGCTGGAAAAAAACATCAACTGATGGTTATTGCTCCTGCTCACCATAGAAGAATTCAAGCAGGAATTCTTTCTTGGGGTCAAGATATGGATCAACAACATAATCCTTTTCAATGTAACTTAGGTTATCAAGTTTCTTTATCAGGAAAAGGAGAATGGAAAAAAACTTCTGATTACGTCGGAAAAAAAGCTCTTGAGAAAATGAAGGCTGAAATTAAAGCAGGAAAAAAACCATATAAGTTACAGTTGGTTGGTCTTGAGTTGGGAGGAAAACCAATAGATGATTATGCACCGGATTTTTGGTTGATATCTAATGCAAATGGTGGTGATCCAGTTGGTTTTATAACATCACCGTGGTGGCATCCTGAAAAGAAAACTAATATTGCTATGGGATATGTTCCATTTGATGGAACTTTAAATGCAAATGGCTTTCCTAAAGGTAAAGTTGGAACTAAATTTAAAGTTCATTTACCAGAGAAATATTCAGACAAACCAGGAACACCCGTTGATGCTATTATAGTCGATATTCCATTTAAGGAATCTTACAACGCTAATACAAGAGAAGTGGTATCTGGTTAATTATTTTTTTAGGGGAGTTTAGGCTCCCCTAAAAATTACAAATGACAAAAAGTTTCATTATTGCAGTTTGCATTATCATCGCTATTGCATTATTACTCTTTCCATTGATTGTGTCTTACAAAGATCAAAAAAATAAGAAAAAATAAATGTTTGCTGAATTTTTAAATATAATTTTTAAATCTATAAAATTAGATAAAACTCTTTATAGCGATAGTAAAAATTTTGGTGAGGCTGCTATTTATTTTGCAGGTTTAATAATGATATTAGATGGTGTAGCAGGAGCAGTGGCTGCTAATACCGTCGTGAAAACAGCTATTGGAATGTCTGGTCTTACGGCAATTTTAACATGGTTCATATGGGCAATTTTTATATATGTAATTGGTGTAAAATTATTTCCAGATAAACAAACAAAGGTACCTTTTAAAAAAGTTTTGATAGCAGTTGGTTTTGCTCATGCACCAGGTTTGATTAGATTTTTTGCTTTAACCCCTGAATTAATGATACCAATCATTTTTCTCACTCAATTCTGGATTTTTGCAGGATTAATTATTTCAACAAAACAAATTTTAAATTTAAAATCTAATTTTAAATCCTTTGGAATAGTATTTTTATCTTTTTTAATTATTGCTTTTTTATCAATATCTTTTGTGATGAGTAGAATGAATGCTTTACCAATAAATAGTATCTAAATTGGAAAGATTGTTTTCGAAACCCTACATGATTTACAAATTTTAAATCCAGTCAAAATTAAATTTTGGGTAACACTTTCATCAGTTTTTTTACATTCATCACAGATATCATTTAACTCATCAGCGTTTGTGTTATGCTGATCTTTTATATTATCATCTTCAATCATTATCAGTCAAACCCGCTCCTGCTGCCCCTTTTTTTAAACTTTCTGTTTCTTCAACAAAAGTTTTTTCTGATAATTGATATAAACTTTTCCAATCTTGCTCAGTAAAATTGTCATTATTTTCTAAAATTTTTACTTCTACGTTGTTTGCAATATTTGGACAATTTTTATTTAATAAGTTTGTGGAAATATTAACATTAATATTTAATAGAAATTCATTTTTTTCAAACTTAAAAAAAATTTTTTTACCAATAACCTCTGAGCTTCTACTAAGAAAGGGTAAAAATAGTAATGGGTATGCAATTTTGGAAAAATTAATAGTTTTTATTTTTTCAATTTTTTCAATTTGATCTAAAAAACTTACACCTAAAATAATTGGGCAGTAAGAAAATTCAGAACATTCATTATTTTCATTAATTAGATTAAGATTCTCAAACTTTTTGTTCATTTAAATTTTTAATTCCCTCAAAGTTAAACATTTCTAGTAATCTTA
The DNA here is from genome assembly GCA_902554195.1 of uncultured Pelagibacteraceae bacterium. Classification (GTDB taxonomy): domain Bacteria; phylum Pseudomonadota; class Alphaproteobacteria; order Pelagibacterales; family Pelagibacteraceae; genus Pelagibacter. The sequence continues at coordinate 296 of CACDNT010000004.1, read as the reverse complement.
CACTTTTTCCAACTTCTTCGCTTATTCCCCAAGAGTAACCCAATGCTCTACTCGCGCGTTTAGAGGTTGTTTCAATTTCACTCAAAGATCTCATAAAATTTAATCAACGGTAGACCCAATGCTGATTATAGTCTTTTAATTCATGCGGAAGTGGTGCTCCTTGAAACATACAAATTCTTAACCACTTATCTGACTTAGGATCAAATTTTAGTGCACCAAAAAAAGATAATTTTAATCGTAGCATATCGATTGGGACAACGTTTTCATTAATTGTATTATCTTGAATTTCAGCATAT
>CACDNT010000003.1 GCA_902554195.1 uncultured Pelagibacteraceae bacterium | reverse complement strand
CTACGGCGTATGTGATCTCAAAATGAGATCTTTTGACTTTGGTGTCTTTGTGTTGAAACTTTAATGTTATAATCACTTCAATCATTTTATTTTTCAAGGCGATTGATTTGATATCTACATCTAATTGATATTTACTAATATTATTTCCTGTAGAGAGGTAAGTTTCAACGTCAGGTGTTTCGCTAGACATATCTTTAATATATTTAGCTAAAATTTTAAACTTTTCTATCATTATCATCCTCTATATCTTCATATTCTCCTTCAATAAAATCATTCTTTTTCATTTCTTTTTTTTCAAATTTTTTGTTAAATTTTCCCAATATCAATTTTCGAGTTATCGGGACGATCAAGAGAAAACCGATCAAGTCAGTTGCAAATCCTGGTATGATTAACAGAACAGCTCCAAATGCTATTGCAGCACCAGAAATTAATTCATGGGCTGGAATTTGATTTTTAATCATCTGCATCATTCCAGATCTAAGAGTATTAATACCCTCATACTTAGCGTAGTACACCCCAACAACTGCAGTAAAAAATATCAGAAATATAGTGCTGAATGCACCTATTTGAGACCCAATCTTTATAAAAAGGTAAATCTCTACAATTGGGATTAAAATTACAGATAAAAGTACTGTGTTCATTTGTCTTTAATGTAATTGTTAGTTGAAATTAATCAACATAGTAATTAAGTTTAAATAATGAATTATAGTTTTGAATATATCGATATCATTTTATTGGCGATGATCGCTGGCTTCATCTTTTTAAGACTAAGAGGTATTCTTGGTAAAAGAACTGGCTTTGAGGGAAAAGCCTCACCTCAATTTGAAGAAATTTTGAAAAATATTAACCCTGAAGCAAAAATAAATAAAAAAACTGATTTTGATGAAAATGCAAAAAAAGATTTTTTAAAAGGTGCTAAAATAGCATACGAGACAATTATTACAGACTTCGGTGATAGTGACAACAAATTGACTACAAGCAAGCCTCTATTAAGTAATAAAATTTACGATCAATTTAACAACGCACTAAAAGAAAGAGGTAAAAGAGGTCATCTTGCCGAAATTACTTTTATTGGCGTAAATTCAGCGAATATTAAAGAGCATAAGTATTTGGGAAAAATTTTACAGGTAACCGTAGAATTTGTAGGTGAAGTAATAACTTGTATCAGGGATAAAGATAAAAAAATAGTTTCTGGAGACCCAGAAAAGATTAAGAGGATTTATGATACCTGGGTATTTTCAAGAGATACAAGCACTAATAATCCAAATTGGCAGTTAGTAGACACCCTTTCCTAATTGAACAATAATATTTCAGATAAAGACAAAAAAGATTGGAAAGACTTTCTAGAAAAGAACGAAAGATTACCAAATAAAGATTTAGAAAAAAAAGAGAATAAATTTCATATTACTAAATCATTAGACCTTCATGGTTACACACTTGATGAAGCAAACAAAAAAGTTGAAAGTTTTATAAGTGATTGTTTTGATCAAAATGTTTCTAAAGTTATAATAGTTACCGGTAAAGGACTGCATTCTCAAAATGATAAAGACCCATTTATTTCAAAGAAATTTGGTATTTTAAAAAATTCTGTTCCTGATTTTATTAAAAATAATTCTAGCTTAATGAAAAAAATAAAAACTATAACTGAAGCTGAAATTGAAGATGGTGGCAGTGGGGCTTTTTATATTTTTTTAAAAAAAAAATTATAAAATAAATTTTGATAAATCTGTATCTTTGACAAGATTATCAAGATTTTCGTTTATATATTCTTTATTTATTGAGATTTTTTCACCAGATCTGTCAGTTGCAGTGAAACTAATTTCATCAAGGATTTTCTCTATTATTGTGTGTAATCTTCTAGCACCTATATTCTCAACAGTTGCATTTACCTCAGAAGCAATATTAGCGATTGTATCAATTCCATCCTCAGTAAACTCGAGTTCAACATTTTCAGTTTTTAATAAAGCCACATATTGTTTAATTAAACTAAAATCAGGTTCTTTAAGAATTCTTTTGAAATCATCACTTGATAAAGCCTCTAGTTCAACTCTGATTGGCAGTCTACCTTGTAATTCGGGAAGTAAATCAGAAGGCTTAGCTAATTGGAAAGCACCAGATGCAATAAATAATATATGGTCAGTTTTAATAGGTCCGTATTTTGTATTAACTGTTGTTCCTTCAATTAAAGGTAATAAATCTCTCTGCACACCTTCTCTAGACACATCTCCTCCAACCCTGTCTGTTCTTCCAGAAATTTTGTCTATTTCATCTAAGAAAACTATTCCATTATTCTCTGTAGAGATTTTTGCAGCTTTAATTATTTTATCTTGTTCAATTAACTTATCAGATTCATCATTTATCAAAATTTCGTGAGATTCTTTTACTGTCATTTTTTTCTTTTTTTCTTGCTTGCCCATAGACTTTCCAAGCATCTCGCCAATATTAATCATTCCTACATTAGCACCTGGCATTCCAGGAATTTCAAATGATGTACTATTACCACCACTTTCGCTGACAGCTATTTCTATCTCGTTATTATCTAGATCACCATCTCTAAGTCTTTTTCTAAAGCTTTCTCTTGTAGCCGTACTTGCTTTTTTCCCAACTAAAGCATCTAGTACTTTTTCTTCAGCTAATTTTTGAGCTTTTGCGTAGACCTCTTTTCTTTTTTTAACTTTTTCCATTGAAATTGCTATTTCAATTAAATCTCTTACAATTTGTTCTACATCTCTTCCAACATAACCCACCTCAGTAAATCTAGTTGCTTCAACTTTTACAAAAGGAGCCTCTGCCAATTTAGATAGTCTTCTTGAAATTTCTGTTTTTCCAACACCAGTTGGTCCAATCATTAAAATATTTTTTGGTAAAACTTCATTTCTCATTTCACCTTTTAAAGCTTGTCTTCTCCATCTGTTTCGTAAGGCAACAGCAACTGCTCTTTTAGCTTTATTTTGACCGACAACAAACCTATCTAATTCAGAAACAATTTCTCTTGGTGATAAAGAGCTTACTAATGAAGCCTCCTCTTTTTGCTGATCACCTTTAGGATGTAATTGAGTTACGTTTGATTTATCCATTATATTTTTTCAACTTTAACATTTTCATTTGTGAATACGCAGATATCAGCCGCAACTTTGATAGCTTTTTTTGCAACTTCTTCTGCTGAAATATTACTTTCTATTAAGACTTTTCCTGCAGCTAAAGCATAATTACCACCAGAGCCAATACCAATAACGTCTCCTTCAGGTTCTAAAACATCACCAGTTCCTGAAATTATATAACTATTGCTCTTGTCACCTACCGCCATTAGTGCTTCTAATCTTCTTAGATATTTATCAGTTCTCCAATCTTTAGCTAACTCGACAGCAGCTCTAGATAAGTTACCTGCATGTTTTTCTAATTTTCCCTCTAATCTTTCAAATAATGTTAAAGCATCAGCTGTTGATCCAGCAAAACCAGCTACGACATCTCTCTTTTCAATTTTTCTGACTTTTGAGGCAGTGCTTTTTACGACAGTATTGCCCATACTTACTTGGCCATCACCAGCTACTACCACTTCGTTGTTTTTTCTTACTAAAACAATAGTTGTCATAGTTTATAAATGGATACTAAATTTGATACTTCAAGCCCAGGTTTAGTATTATTGCCATAATTGAATAATATATGTATACCTGTTTCTAATTATGAAGCGTAAAGGCAAAATAAGCAGGAAAACAAAAGAAACAAGCATTAGTGTTGATTTAAATATTGACGGTAAAGGTAAATACAAAATTGACACAGGAATAGGTTTTTTAAACCACATGCTTGAACAATTATCTAAGCATTCTTCAATAGACATGAGTATAAAAGCTAAAGGAGATACTCATATTGATCTACACCACACAACCGAAGATACAGGAATTGCAATTGGTGAAGCTTTAAAAAAAGCTTTGAAAAAATCTGTTGGAATCAGAAGGTATGCTCATGCAATGATCCCAATGGATGAAACTCTATCACGTGTTGCAATTGATATTTCAAATAGACCTTATTTAATTTGGAAAGTTAATTTAAAGGTCGAAAAACTTGGCGAGATGGATACAGAACTTTTTAAAGAATGGTTTCAAGCGTTTTCTCAAGCAGCAGGAATAACTTTACACGTTGAAAATATTTATGGGGACAATAGTCACCACATTATTGAGTCTTGTTATAAAGGATTAGCAAGGTCTTTAAGAACTGCATTGGAAATAGATCCGAGGAATAAAAAAACGATTCCTTCTACAAAAGGTTCTTTATAAGTTTAATGAACGTCACAATTGTTGATTATAAATCGGGCAATATAAGCTCGGTAATAAACTCTTTTAAAGAAGTTGCAAAAGATAAAGTAACTATCGAGGTTACCTCAGATTTAAATAAAATAAAATCAAGTGACAAAGTAGTTTTACCAGGGCAGGGCTCATTTAAAAGTTGTGTGGATGCCTTGAATAAAATTAAAGGTCTTACAGACACTTTAAATGAATTTGCAATAACTAATAAAAAACCTCTAATTGGAATTTGTGTTGGTTTGCAGATGTTTGCAGATGTTGGTTATGAAGAAACTGAAACTAAAGGCTTAGGGTGGATTTCAGGAAAAGTTTCAAAAATAGATAATCAGAACGGTAAGTATAAACTTCCTCATATCGGTTGGAATCAAATCAATATTGTCAAAGATAGTAAAATTTTTAAAGATATAGAAGATAATTCTCATATGTATTTTGTTCATAGTTATGAATTTGTTCCAAATGATAAAAAAGTTATTTCAGCAACAACAGATTATTCATCAAATATTGTTTGCTCTGTTGAAAAAGAAAATATTTTTGGAACCCAATTTCATCCAGAGAAAAGTGATAGGATCGGGCTTAAGATAATTGATAATTTTATAAATTTGTAAAATGAAAATATTTCCTGCAATAGATATTAAAGAAAAAAAGTGTGTAAGATTAGTTAAAGGAGATTTCGATAAAAAGACTGAGTATGAATTGTCTCCAATTGAACAAGCAGGAAAATTTAAAGATCATGGATTTAAAAATTTACACATAGTTGATTTAGATGGTGCTTTAACTGGCGAAACAGTAAATTTAGATATTATTCAGGATATAGTTGGTAAATTTAATTTAAAAGTTGAAGTAGGTGGTGGTATTAGAAATTCTGATAGTATAAAAAAATACATTGATGCTGGTGTTGAGAAAGTAATTCTGGGAAGTGCTGCTATTAAAGACAAAAATTTCTTAAAAAAATCATGTGAAAAATTTCAAAATCATATTGCTCTAGGTTTAGATGCTAAAGACGGGTATTTGTCAGTATCTGGATGGAAAGAAAGCTCTAATCAATTAATTTTAGATTATTTAAAAGAAATTAACGACTTTGGTGTTAGTAGATTGATTTATACTGATATTAATAGAGACGGTATGAAACAAAGTCCAAATTTCGATCAAACAATGAAAGTTGCTGAGATCTCAAAGTGCCCTGTAATTATATCAGGCGGTGTTTCATCAATAGACGATATTAAAAAAGCGAAGAATTTAAAAAATGTTGAAGGTATAATAGTTGGTAAAGCTATTTATGATGGAGATATAAAATTAGAAGAACTGGTGAAAGAAGATGCTTAAAAATAGAATTATACCTTGTTTAGATGTAAAAAATGGTCGTGTAGTTAAGGGTATAAACTTTGTTGATCTAAAAGATGCAGGAGACCCTGTGGAACAAGCAAAAATTTATAGTGATGGTGGAGCAGATGAAATTTGTTTTTTAGATATTACCGCTTCTAATGAAAATAGAGATACTATTTATGATGTTGTTGAGAAAACTTCAAAAAAATGCTTTGTGCCATTAACTGTAGGAGGTGGTGTCAGAAGTGTTGAAGATATTAACAAATTGCTTAATTGTGGCGCTGATAAAGTATCTATAAACACTGCAGCAGTTGAAAATTCAAAAGTTGTTATTGATAGTTCAAAAAAATTTGGGTCTCAATGTATTGTAGTTGCAATTGATGCAAAAAAAAATGGAGATAAGTGGGAAGTGTTTACTCACGGAGGAAGAAATAATAGTGGTATTGACGCTTTAGAATATGCTGAACAAATGGAAAAAAACGGTGCAGGGGAGTTATTAGTAACTTCTATGGATAGAGATGGAACACAAGTAGGTTATGATATTGATCTCATGTCAAAAATTTCCTCAAAAGTAAATATTCCAGTTATTGCATCTGGTGGGGTGGGTAATTTAGATCACCTAGTGGATGGCATTAAATTAGGAAAAGCCAGTGCAGTTTTGGCAGCTTCTATATTTCATTATGGAAAACACTCTATAAAAGAAGCTAAGGATTATTTGGACTCAAAGGGAATACCTGTTAGAATTTGACATGCTTAATACTTTAGAAAGCTTATTTAATCTTGCAAGAGAGAGGAAAAAAACTCCAATAGATGGTTCTTATACTAATAAACTACTTAGTGATAAATCATTGAGCAAAGAAAAGATCGTAGAGGAAATTAATGAACTTATTGAGGCAGTAGAAAAAAATTCAAATAAAATTCATGAGGCAGCTGATGTTTTCTATCATTTGATAATGTATCTAGAGGCAAACGATGTGAAAATTGAGGATGTAATGGAAGAACTAAACAAAAGAAAAAAATGAGCTACGATGATAATAATATTTTTGCTAAAATCTTAAGGGGAGAAATTCCTTGTAAGAAGATTTACGAAGATGATCACGTCTTGTCATTTCATGATATAAACCCCCAAAAAAAAATTCATGCGCTGGTAATACCTAAAGGAAAATATATTGACCTTGATGATTTTAGTCAAAAAGCCTCCCCAGAGGAAATGGTAGGTTTATTAAAGGGTATAAATTTAGTTGCAAAAAAACTTGGTATATCGGTAGACGGTGGTAAAGGTTATCGTGCATTAGCTAATATTTCTGAACACGGCGGTCAAGAGGTACCTCATTTACATTTTCATCTATTTGGAGGTGAAAAAGTTGGAAAGATGGTGGAGTGAGCACTAAAGTTGAAAGAAATTATTTGGAAATCAATTCACTTAAAGACTTAAAAAAATCTAAATTTTCACCAGATGACTGTTTAATTGATCTTAGTGATCCAAAAGATTTTCAAATAAATAAGTTTTTTTATAAAAACATCGGTAAAGAACATCGATGGACGGATCGGTTAGTTTGGACAGATAAACAGTGGAGAGAATATATTTCTAATCAAAAGGTAAAAACTTATATTCTTAAAAAAGCTGATGATATGGCTGGATACTTTGAACTTATTTTCCATGAGGAAAAAAAGGAGACAGAAATTGCTTATCTTGGTTTGCTTAAAGAATATCAGAATAAAAAATTAGGCTCTTTCCTTTTAACATCAGCTATTAAAAATTCTTTTTCTGAAAATACTAATAGAGTCTGGGTACATACTTGCTCACTAGATCATAAAAATGCATTAAACAATTATATTTCAAGGGGTATGAGAATTTATAAAACAGAATCTGTTTCAATTTAATTTTGTTGAGGTAAATCAAATAAATCGCTATTTAATTTTTGATTTTTTTCAACTGAATTTAAAAAAGTAATACTAAGATTTTGATAAACATCTGTAGTTTGCCACCCGATTAAATCAAGAGTGTTATAATCAAAGAAAATATTCACCTCAAAATCTTCCTCAAAAAACTTAAAATTTACAAATTTATTATCTAGGATTCTTTCATTTAAATTTTCGATCTTATTAATTAAAAACTTTTTATTCAATATTAGATTTAAAGGTGTTCGTTCGAGAGGATATAGGTAATAGCTACTATTAGTTTTTATGACTATAGATTTTCCATTTGAAACTAAAATTTTGTTATTTTTTAAATTATATTTGCAAAATATTTTTTGTGGGTATGACAGAGCACAATGGCCATTTTCCGTTTTACCATTAATGTTTTGTTCAAAGTTAAATGTCAAGTTATTAGTAGATTTTAAATTTTGAATAATTTTTTCTTTAACGTTTGCTGAAGCCTCAACGATTGAAAATAAAAGAAATAAAAAAATTAACTTATTAATCATCAAAGAACATCACGTTTTCCTACATGATTGGCCTTGCTCACAATTCCCTCTTCTTCCATCATATCAATTATTCTTGCTGCTCGATTATATCCTATCTGTAGTTTTCTTTGTAAAAAAGACGTTGATGCTTTCCCTTCAGATTTTATGATTTCCACAGCTGTTTGATAAAGCTCATCTTTATCACCTATATTTTTGGATCCATCACCTATTTCTTTTTCATCTGCAAAATTGAGAATTTCATCGACATAATCAGGTTCCGCTTGGGATCTTAGAGAATTGTTAATATTTTCAATCTCATTATCAGATACAAATGGTGCATGTATTCTTATAACTCTGTTAGCAGATGACATATACAACATATCGCCTTTACCTAATAATTGTTCAGCACCTTGTTCTCCTAATATAGTCCTACTATCTATTTTAGATGTAACTTGGAAAGATATTCGTGTAGGAAAGTTAGCTTTAATTGTTCCAGTAATAACGTCAACACTCGGTCTTTGAGTAGCCATGATAATGTGTATTCCAGCTGCTCTTGCCATTTGAGATAATTTTTGAATATAGTTTTCAATTTCTTTTCCTGCTACGAGCATTAAATCTGACATCTCATCAACCACTACGACTATATAAGGCATTGGAAGTTTATGTTTTGCATTATAACCATCAATATTTCTAACTCCTTCTTTTGTCATTAGTCTGTATCTACTTTCCATCTCTTTAACCACCCAGCCTAAAACAGAGGCTGCTTTTTTTGCTTCTGTTATCACTGGACATAAAAGATGAGGTACACCCTCGTATGTAGATAGCTCAAGCATCTTGGGATCAATCAAAATAAATTTACATCTTTCAGGAGTGTGACGGTAAAGCAGTGATAATATTATCGTGTTAATGCAAACCGATTTTCCAGATCCAGTTGTTCCAGCTATTAACAAATGAGGCATTGAAGATAAATCGCCAACTATTGGGTTTCCAGATATACTTTTACCTAAAGCTATCGGTAATTTAATTTCTTTTTTTTTGAAGTCGGGGTTATCTAGAATTTCACTCAAGTAAACATTTTCTCTTGATGTGTTAGGCAATTCAATTCCAACAGTGTTACTTCCTGGAATAGTCGAAATTCTAGCTGACTCAGAACTAGTATTTCTTGCGATATCATCAGATAGATTTATTATTTTGGAAACCTTTACACCAGCAGCAGGTTCAAATTCATTCAATGTGACGACTGGTCCGTGACTTATTTTTTTGATTTTACCATTTACACCAAAGTCTAATAATATTTTTTCTAAAAATTCAGGATCATTTGATTGATTTTTGCCAAAATTCTCTCTTTCTTTTTTTGATGGAACTTTCAGTAATTCCAAACTCGGTAATTTAAATTTTAATTTTTCTGTTTTTTTTATTTCGTCAGCTTTTATAAAAGGCAGATCTTCTTGAATAAGATTTTTAATTTCCTCCTGTGGAATATATTCATTTATCACTTCACTTTTATCAGTGTAGTTTTGTTTTTTATTAGAAAATAATGAAATTATTTTTTTTAAAAAATAAAAATTTTTCTTTAAATTGAAATTTACACTCAATAAAAATAGTCCAAATATTAAAATGATTAAAAAATAAAAAGAAATAGTTTCATTGAGATTAATTAATTTTATAAATAGGTTTTCATTTAAATAACTCCCTATAAATCCTCCATTGCCATTTATAAAAAGTATAAAAGTGCTATCGTAAAAATAATTAAAAAATGATGATCCTAATATTATGTAAAAAATTGAATAGAAAATATTTTCAATTACTAAAAAAAGGTCCTTTGACAAAGTTATGTTCAATCCAGTAAATATTAGTGTTAAAGAAAACAAATAAGAAATTAAACCGATTGATTGAAAAAAAAGATCAGAAACATAACTACCTCTAAAGCCAAGGATATTTTTTATGTCTTTATTTTCTGGAAATATAAAATTTGGATCTTCTGGGGAGTAGGATATTAGTGAAACAAACAAAAGAATACCCGATAATAAGATTAAAAACCCAAATATTTCTGTCAATCTTTTTGCAATAAAAAGCAATATTGTATTCGTAATTTTCTTTATTTTCATATTGATTGAATCAAATATATCACTTTGTATCATCTAATTTTTCTTGTTAAAATTAAATTTATTATGAAAGTTGGTATAATTGGAAATAACTTAACTAGCTTAGCTTTAGCCAAAGCTTTTGTTAATCAAGAGATTTTTGTTGATATCTTTTATAAAGACCAGAAAATAAATGTAGATAAATCAAGAACAATAGGTATTTCCAAATCAAATATTGATTACTTTAATAAAAACATATCAAATATTAAAAAAATTTCATGGCCAATTAAAAAAATAAAGATTTATTCAGAAAACTCTAACAATAAAGAAATAATAAAATTTGAAAATCAAAGTGAAACCCTTTTTTCAATTGTAAAAAATTATGAAATATTCAATCAATTAAATACTGAACTTAAAAATACTAAATTTTTCAAATACAAAAAAACTATCAGCTATAAAGATCTAAATAATACTAATTGTGATTTATTAATTAATTGTGATCAAGAGCACGAAATTACAAAAAAATTTTTTTTAAAAAAATTTGAAAAAAAGTATGAAAGTACAGCATATTCAACAGTAATTGATCATAAAGCTTTATCACCAAACGATATAGCTACGCAGATATTTACGAAAAAAGGACCACTGGCCTTTTTACCTATATCTAAAAAAAAAACATCAGTTGTTTATTCTGTGCGGACAAATAAATCTGATGATACATTTGATGTCAAAAATTCAATTATGAAATTTAATTCAAGTTATCAAATAAAAAGAATTAATAAAGTTTCAAAATTCAATTTAAGGTCTTTAAATTTACGAAAATATTATAAAAATAAAATATTAGCTTTTGGCGATATACTTCACAAATTACATCCTCTAGCCGGTCAAGGTTTTAATATGACCTTAAGAGATATTAAAAATTTGTTAGAAATAGTTAATAATAGAATTGAACTTGGTTTACCTTTAGATCAGAGTGTTTGTAGCGAATTTCAAAAAAGAGTTAAAAGTAAGAATTTAATTTTTTCTGAGGGAATTAATTTTATTTACGAAAGTTTTAATTTTAATAGCAAAATCAAAGGCGATTTTATAGATAGATCTGTAAAATTAATTGGAAAAAATAAATTATTAAACAAATATTTTAAAAGTATTGCTGATGAAGGTTTGCAAATATAATTTATTGCAATGTATTATTGTCAAATTGATCGTATGTGTAAGTATTCAGTATTTCTGCAATCTTTGTCTTTCTGACATTTAAATTTTTTGCCTCTAGCAAAACCTGTTTTTCCTCCAAACTAAAAGGTGAGGTCATAGCTAATGCATTAATAGTCTCATCCAAACTTTGTTTTTCTAAAGCCTTCCAATTAATAATGAAACCCCTTTTTTCAAACAATGATTTAAAATCTTTAAAAATAAGTTCTAAATCTGAAAATTTAAGATCTTCTTTTTTTTCATCTAGATCATGTAAGTAATCATCAAAACTGACTTCAACTTCTCTGTAACTTTTATTATTATTAATTTCATTGATAATTTTAAATCTAATCAAACCTTTTAACTCAATCAGATAACGTCCATCATCAGTCTCTTTAAAACTGTTTATTTTGCCTAAACATCCAATTTTATGAAGAATAGGTAATTTTGTGTTATCAAAATTTTTCATAGTTTTTGGTTGTACCATTCCAATGAATTTCTCTGTTTTCATACTTTCATTAACCATTTCTAAATATCTAGGTTCGAAAATGTTTAAGGGCACCGCAGTTTTTGGAAAAACAATAAAATTGCTCAAGGGGAAAATAGGTATAATTTTTGGAAGTTTCATAATTAAAATAAACTATATAATAATAATAAAAGTATTTAAAAGATTAAATATATGATTATTTGGTTATCATCATATCCAAAAAATGGAAACACATGGTTAAGATCATTAATAAGTGCTTACTATTATACAAATGATGGTCTTTTTTTGGGTGATAAACAATTACAAAATATTCAGCAATTTCCCACTAAAAAATATCTAAAAGATTTCGATTATAATTTAGAAAAACCTGGAGATACAGTAAAATACTGGGTTGAAGCTCAAGAAAGAATTAATTTAGATAATAAAATCAAATTTTTAAAAACACACAATGCTTTAGTAAAAATTGGTCAGAATGATTTCACAAATCGTAAAAATACACTTGGTGGAATATATATAGTTAGAGACCCCAGAAATGTTCTCGACTCTATGTCAAGGCATTTTCAAATTAATCATGATAAAGCCTTAAGTGTGATGCAAAATGAAAGTAATTATATTTATGATTTCAAAAAAAAAAAAGATTTTAGTGATTATCAATTTATTAGCTCATGGGAAAAAAATTATCAATCTTGGAAAAATAATAAGCTAGTGCCTGTTAAATTCCTTAGATATGAAGATCTTTTAAAAGAGACTTTTTTTGTATTCAAGGAGATAGTAGAATTTATAGATAAAATAACAAATAATAAAAATGGATTTAGTAGAGAAAAGGCTAAAAATTCAGTACAAAGTACATCCTTTGAAAATTTAAAAAAAATAGAAGACAACAATGGTTTTAGTGAGTCGATTATTGCTCGTGAAAATAAAAAAAACATTCCTTTCTTTCATTTGGGTCCCAAAAATAATTGGAAGAAAAATTTTGATAATAGGTTTATTCAAAAATTGAATGATATTTTTGAAAGAAATCTAATTGAATTGAATTATTGATAATTGAAATTTCTTGAAATTATAATTTACATTCTTTATATTAATTTAATTTTTGCGGGTATAGCTCAGTGGTAGAGCGTCTCGTTGCCAACGAGAAGGTCGAGGGTTCGACCCCCTTTGCCCGCTCCATTATTAAAATATGAGCAATTTATTAGATAAAAAATGTGTACCGTGTGAGGGAGGAGTTAAAGCTTTTGATATTTCTGAAATTCATAAATATCAAAAAAAAGTTGATGGTTGGGAGATCATTCAAAATGATAAAAAAGTTTATCTTTTAGAAAAAAAATTTGAATTTAAAAATTTTTTAGAAAGTCAAAAATTTGTCAATGAAGTTGGAAAAGTCTCTGAGGAAGAGGGTCATCATCCAGATATTATCTTTGGATGGGGTTATGCCAAGATTAATATCACAACTCATGCTATAGAGGGTTTATCTGAAAACGATTTTATATTAGCTGCTAAAATTGACAATATATCTAATGCCTAAAATGACGAGTTTTTGAAAAAACCAAAACAGTATTTGTCTCATTTGCAAATTTTATAATTTCTTTATCTCTTATTGATCCAGAAGGCTGAACTATTGCACTAGCTCCTGACTGAACTAATTTTTCTATTCCGTCAACAAATGGGAAAAAAGCATCTGATGCAGCTACTATTTCATTTTTGATTTTTGAAAACTTATTCATTTTATTTATTGCAATTTCACAACTGTCTAATCTACTAGGTTGTCCTGAACCAATGCCAATAGTGGATTTATTATTAGCAAGAACAATGGCATTTGATTTTGTGTATCGACAAACATTAAATGCAAAAATTAAATTATCAAGCTGTGATTTACTTGGTTGTCTTTTCGAAACAATTCTAAAATCCTTCTTTGAAAAAATCTTTTTATCTTCTGATTGCATAAGTGTAAAATTATCTAAAGAGCTGAATTTCCATACTTCACTGAGTGAAATTTTTGAGGAGTCTATCAACCTAAGATTTTTTTTTGATTTTAATATTTTAAGAGCATTTTTATCAAAACCATTGGCGACAACTACTTCAAGAAAAATTTTATTTAGCATTAATGCGAGTTTTTGAGTAACCTTATAGTTACACGAAACAATACCACCAAATGCACTTATTGGATCGGTCTCTAACGCATATTTATAACTATCTAAATTATTTTTCAAAGCTGAGACACCACAAGGATTTCCATGTTTAACAATAACTGTACCAATATTTTTTGGAAATGATTTTGAAATTGTAATTGCAGCCAAAATGTCACTGTAATTATTATAACTCAGAGTTTTTCCATGTATTTGTTCTAATTTATTTTTTCTATTTTGAGAATAGAAAGCACCCATTTGGTGAGGGTTTTCTCCATATCTAAGATTTTCTATTAAATTAGTGTAAAGAATTTTTTTTTGAGGGAAATTGATATTGTTAAAATTATTTAAATAATTTGAAATTACGGCATCATAATAAGCAGTTTCACCAAAAGCTAACCTAGACATTTTTTCTCTAAATTTAAGAGAAGTATTACCTTTATTTTTTTTTAATTCATTTATAAGCTCTGAATATTGATCGGGAGAAGTTATTACAGTCACATCATTATAATTTTTGGCAGCAGCCCTGACCATAGTTGGCCCACCAACATCAATATTTTCAATTATTTTTGAATGGTTTTTTATTTGCTCAATAGTTTTTTCAAATGGATAAAAATTTACTATTACTAAATCAATATTCTCAAAATTATTTCTTTTAATATCACTTAAGTGAGATTTGTTACTTCTTTTGTTTAAAATTCCAGCATGTATTTTTGGATGTAAAGTTTTGACTCTTCCATTAAGTATTTCCTCAAATCCTATAAAATCTGAAACATCTAAACATTTAAATTTAAGTTTCTTAATTAATTTAAATGTTCCACCAGTACTAATTATCTTGATATTATTTCTCCTCAACTCTTGTAACAAAGGCTTAAGATTAGATTTATCAGATAATGATATTAATGCTGATCTAATTTTTCCCATTATATCTTTTTAATTTCCCATTTAATATTCTCTTCATTATTATTTAATGTTCCAGACACAAAAATATTTTGGTTCTCAATATATGAATTTTTATTACCGAAGTATAATCCATTATCAATATTAATTTCATAATTATCACAAGTAAATTTCCAACCCTCATCCTCTAATTCTATTAAAATGGATTTATTATCTTGAGTTTTCATTAGTTTAATATTTGGTTCTAAATGAAATCGAATATCAAACTTGAAATTATAATTATTTTTTTTTCTAATAATCTTATCATTACCAACAAATTTCATTTGTTTAGGAAAAAATTCGATATTTCTCTCATGAATTGATTTGAATTTTTTAAAATATCCATCATGAGCAGCATTGATTTTCCAATAATTTTTCTCAAACACAGAATTTTTTTGTGTAATTTTAAAACCCGATTTTAAAATTAACTTATCTCTCTTTTTTGTAAATTTGCACGAGGAATTATCATCAATTATTAAAGTACTGTGTGCAGCCGAAGATTTTGATATTTCATTAAGATTTTGATTATTTTTTTTGTAATAACCACAATTGGTTATAAGTTTTCTTCCGTTTGAAATTATTTCAAATGAGAGAGCGCCTGATTGATAGTCTTGAGTATACTTAGGATTTGGTGAAGATCCTGCATCCATTGCCAGGCAAATTTTTTTATTTTTTAAAACTATGTAACCACCACAGTCTTTATTTTCATTTTTAAATTTATAACCAAGTCTTTTTAAGTAATGATCGAAATCATGCGTATTAGACTTATTATTACCATTAAACAAAAGATCAGTGTTTATATTTTGTCTTATGAAAGCATAACTTTGTCCTAAATAATAAATATTTTCTTCTATGTGTTCTGGAACCTCAATTTGAGACTCTTTAAACCATTCTCTAATAATTATAAAATATTTTAAAAAAAATATTAACTGTTTTATGTTCCGTGAGTTTGTAAAACCTTGGTTGTCTATTGAGGAATTAGTAATTTTTTTCAGAAAATTTAAACCAACATTTAAATAATTTTTCTCAATTTTGTAACATAATCCTGTCAAAATTATTGCAGAGCAACCAATTATTTTATTTTCTAAATCTTCAGAGTTTTTTATTTCGTTTAATAAATGATTTGTTTGTTTTTGAATCATGTGATCAAAAATTGATCTATATTCCTCATCACTTTCGTTATAAGAAAGTTGGTGGTTAGATAACCATGAAATTATTCTTTTTGCAGTAATATTAAATTCCCAACTCTCTTTTTTATATTTATTGTTTTTATTAATCCAATTTGAGATTACTTCTTGAGCTGATTTTTTTGAGGATTTTAAATCAAGACTAAAAAACCAAAAAAAATTATTTAGTTTTTCAAAATCTTTAGGTTTAATTTGGCTATTCCAAACTGTCTCTAGTTCAAAATCTTCAATTTTATATTTCTTATTTTGATATTTGATTATCGATGAAAGTAAGTGAGGACTTGGTTTGTAGATAAACTCATTATTAAAAGTTTTAGAAATCTTTTTTTCGTATAAACTTGATTTTTGATAAATACCTCTGAATTTTTTTTTTATTATTTCTGTAAACTCATTTAAAGTTTCAAAAAATTCATTTACAAGCATTCTACACTTCTTTAAGTGTTTCTATATTTTTTTTAATATTTCCGTTGTTTTCTTTAAATATTGTAGTTCCTGATACAAGAATATTTGCACCTGCATTTATTACATCTTTTGAATTTGAAAAATTTATTCCACCATCTACTTCAATATCGTACTCATAATTTTTATCTTCTTTAAGTTTTTTTAATAGTTCAATTTTTTTAATAACGTCAGGAATAAATTTCTGCCCTCCAAAACCCGGATAAACACTCATGACTAAAATCAAATCCACATTTTTTAGTTCATTTTCAATTATGTTGACTTCTGTATTTGGATTTAGAGAAATACCAACCTTTTTTTTAAAACTTTTAATATGTTTAATTGATTCTGCTAAATTATCAGTGGCTTCAGGGTGTATAGTAATTATATCAGCTCCTGCGTCTGCAAAATCTTTTATATATTTATGGACAGGTGAAATCATCAAATGAACATCAAAGGTTAATTCTGAATGCTTTCTAAGAGTCTTAATGACAGGAGGTCCAATAGTTAAATTTGGAACGAAATGACCATCCATTACATCAACATGTATCATATCTGCACCTGCGTCCTCGAGCCTCTTAATTTCATTTCCTAATTGACTGAAGTCAGCAGATAATATCGAGGGGGAAATTTGTATTTTTTTCATAAGTTATTAAATTAACTAGTACCAAATTTTAAAATCTAATTTAATTAAAAAATTGATAAATTTGTCTTGAAATCTCACTTTCTAACGGAAACGATAACATCCCCATCACCGAGTATCCTAGGACCCAAGGCATAAAGTAAAACCTTATCATGAAAAAAAACCAAGCAACATAAAGAGGCACGATTGGTTGTATGATAAAAGATGGAGTGACAGGTTTAAACAAGTTGATCAAAGGATTGGTAAATTTAACAAAGACTCTCATAAAAAAAAATTGAGAATCCTCTCTTTGAAAAATATTCATTGCAACTCTTCCAATTAAAGTCCACATGATTACCCCAAGAATATAGTCAATTATATATACTAAAGGATGAAAGTTAGCCGACATTGAGAAATTTATATTGGAAAAAGATGGAAATTAAAAGGGGCGAAATCAATCGCCCCTTAAAAAGATTATTTAGTGTTGTTTGCCAAGGATCGATTTACCAGCTGGTACACGAACCTCATCAACCATTTTCTGCGTTGCAGCGTTTGGTGCTTGAGTCATTAAGCTGACTACAACCATTGCTACTAAGCTGACAGCTGAACCAAAGATACCAAACGTTAACTGAGTAATTCCTAAGAATCCACTTCCGCCTGTTCTTACCCAAATTAGGTAAGCAGCACCAGAAACTAATCCTAAGAACATACCAGCGATAGCACCTTCTTTGTTAGCTCTCTTCCACCATACACCAAGTACAAGTGGGAAGAATAGTCCTGACATCGCAAAGTCAAAAGCCCAGATTACTGAACCTAAGATACCCTGGATCTCAAGAGCTGCGATTGTTGCTCCTGCAAAACCAATTACTACAAGTAATACCCTCGCAACAACTAGTCTCTTCGCAGTCTCAGCTTTTGGATCGATGATCTTATAGTAAACATCGTGTGAGATTGCGTTTGCAATTGCTAAAATCAAACCATCGGCTGTTGACATGGCAGCGGCCATACCTCCAGCAGCAACCAGACCTGAGATTACATATGGTAATCCAGCTATTTCTGGAGTCGCTAACACAACGGCTTTACCACCCATGAAAAACTCATTTAATTCAAGAGTTCCATTTCCGTTAAAGTCGCTTACAAACATTAAGTTTGCTTGGTTCCAGTTTTGATACCAGTCTATCGATTGAACTTCAGCTATTGATTTACCGATAATACCTGTTGGTAGTGACGGATCAATCAATGACAACTTAGATAGTGTCGCTAACATTGGAGCAGAAGAATAAAGTAGGAAGATAAAGAATAATGACCAACCTACTGATTTTCTAGCTGCTTTTACACTTGGAGTAGTAAAATATCTCATCATAACGTGAGGCAATGAAGCTGTTCCCATCATCATCGCTAACGCTAATGAAATAAATGCCCAAGGTGTTGCGTTCACCGCTGAGTGAGCTTTAGTTATTCCAGCCAAACCTTTTGGTACTTCTTTTAGATTTTCAGCAGAGTTTTTAACAAAACCAAACTGAGCCTCTAATTCAGCTATTCTAGAAACTTCATCAGCTAACATGAAGTGTGGGAAGAAACCCGCACCCATTTTGTTACTGATCCAGAATACTGGTAATAAGTAAGCTATGATTAGTACGATATATTGAGCTACCTGTGTCCAAGTTACTCCTCTCATACCACCAAGCATTGAACAAAGTAAGATACTTATAAGTCCAACGTATACAGCGTATTGGAATGGAATATCAAGTGCAACAGATGCAATTGTACCTGTGGCGTTAATTTGTGCAGTCACGTAAGTAAATGAAGCAACAGTTAAAACTACTACCGCCATAAATCTACTTAAATTACCACCGTATCTTGTACCAATAAAATCTGGAACTGTGTAACAGCCAAATTTTCTTAGGTATGGTGCTAAAAGTGATGCAACTAATACATATCCACCGGTCCAACCTACAAGTAATGCCATATAACCGTAACCCTTAAAGTAAATACCACCTGCCATTGCAACGAATGATGCACCAGACATCCAGTCTGCTGCTGTCGCCATTCCATTGAACACGGTTGGTACTTGTCTTCCAGCTACGTAATACGCATCAGCTTGAGCTGTACGTGATAGATAACCAATTATAGCATAGATGGCTACTGTGAAGGCAACGAAACAAATACCAATTGTTTTCGCTGTCATACCCATCTGCTCGGCAATTGACATAATGATTATGAAACCTAAAAAACCACCTGTATAGATTCCATAAACCTTAGGTAAATTGTCTATAAAATTACCTTTAATCATTAGTCATCTCCTCTTTCACTAAAGCCGAACTCTTCATCAATTTTTTCTTGTCTATTCGCAAACCAGAAAATTAGTATTACGAAAATTCCAAGAGAACCTTGACATGTGAACCAATAAGTTAACGGATAACCAAATGGTCCCGTAACTTCGTTCATTTCAGCCCCGAATAGGAAGATGCCAATTGAGAAAACAAACCAAATTGCTAACGTCATCATTAGCAAACCTTTGGATTTTTCCCAGTGTTGTTCTTGTTTTGACATTTATACCTCTCTCTTTTTAGTTATAACTGGCGAAAACCATAACCATTATGAAATAGATTTAAAGTGTTAAAATTGGTAAATTTACTAGCCTTTTCAAGTTATAAGTGTCAAAAATAGGGCTTTTTATGGGAAAATACAAATTAACGTGGAGGGACTTAACTTGGCATGATTTCAAGACTTATCTTTTTGCCATGTTCAAAGCATTTATCCCCAAGGGGAAAATTAGCAATTTGGATGAACTTGAAACGTTTATTCAAACAAAATCTGCTTGGGTAAGCCAGGTTACTCTTTACGGCTATCTTAAAACGAGGATGGGAACTAGGTACGTTCTTCATTTTGAGAATGATACTTTTATGGACTCAGTTAACTTGGCTAAGTGGAATATTTATGCAGTTGCTCTTCAAGATCTTACATTGTTTACATTTTCAAAATTGAGAGCAAATTTTAATTACCAAGACATAGAGAAAGCAAAAGAAATTTTTTTAAAAATTTTGGACGATGAAATTTCAAATAAAATGCCAATTGATATTATAGAAAATGCAAAAAAAAATTTTGATGAAAGAATACAAAATATTAACTGGGATGATCATCACAATGATTTACCATTTAATCCAAGTGCTTTATCTTTATATAAGTGGGCACCAATTGCAGAAGATTTAAAAACTTTAGATCGCAAAATAGTTCTAAATTCAGTTATTCTAAAATGGGATGTTGTAAAAAAAGAATTTAATGAAAGAATAAAATTTTAGATATTTTTTCTATTTTCAACCAAGCTATCGACCACACCTGGATCAGCAAGAGTAGTTGTATCACCTAGCTGTCCGTGCTCATTTGCTGCAATCTTTCTTAAAATTCTTCTCATAATTTTCCCAGATCTTGTTTTTGGAAGCCCTGGCGTAAAATGAATTAGATCTGGTGTTGCCAAAGGCCCTATTTGTTTTCTCACCCAAAGTTTAAGCTCTCTATCTAAATCTCCTGTCTCACTCTCACCTGCATTGAGGGTGACATAACAATATAAACCATTTCCTTTAATATCATGGGGATACCCAACCACAGCAGCCTCAGCTACTTTGGGATGTGCAACAAATGCACTTTCAATTTCAGCAGTACCAAGGTTATGACCAGAGACAATAATTACATCATCTACTCTGCCAGTTATCCAATAGTAGCCATCTTTATCTCTTTTACATCCATCTCCAGTGAAATATTTTCCATCAAACTGTGAAAAATATGTATCGATAAATCTTTGATGATCACCATATACGGTTCTCATTTGACCAGGCCAAGATTGAGCTATACACAGTCTTCCTTCACCTTCACCTTTTATTTCTTTACCGTCTTTATTTACTAGCACTGGTTTAATTCCATAAAAAGGTTTTGTTGCTGATCCGGGTTTAAGTGGAATAGCTCCAGTTTGTGGTGATATAAGAATTCCTCCCGTTTCTGTTTGCCACCATGTATCGACTATTGGACATTTTGAATTACCAACAGTTTTGTAATACCACATCCACGCTTCTGGATTTATAGGTTCTCCAACAGTTCCTAATAATTTTAGTGATTTTCTAGAAGTTTTATTAACTGGGCCATCACCTTCTCTCATCAAGGCTCTTATAGCTGTTGGCGCTGTATAAAAAGTATTTACTTTATATTTGTCAACAATCTGCCACCATCTTGAACTATCAGGGTAATTTGGAACACCTTCGAACATAATGGTTGTTGCACCATTAGCTAATGGTCCATAAATTATATAGCTATGACCAGTTACCCATCCAATATCTGCTGTACACCAATAAATGTCATTCGGTTTATAATTGAAAATATATTGATGAGTCATAGAAGCATAAACCATATATCCTCCAGTGGTATGTAATACTCCTTTAGGCTTTCCGGTTGATCCTGATGTATAGAGAATAAATAAAGGATCCTCTGCACTCATTTCCTCAGGCTCACAATGATTTGGTACATCCTTAATCAGGTCGTGATACCAGACATCTCGATCTTGATCCCAATATACATAATTACCAGTTCTCTTTACTACAATACATTTTTTAACATCTGGACAATTAGATAAAGCTTCATCTGTCGTTGCTTTTAGAGGAATAGTTTTGCCTCCTCTTACTCCCTCATCAGCAGTAATTATATATTCTGATTTGCAATCATTCACTCTTCCTGAAATTGATTCTGCAGAGAAACCGCCAAAAATTATTGAGTGGACGGCACCTATTCTTGCACATGCTAACATCAGTATTGCTAATTCAGGTATCATCGTTAGATAAATAGTGACACGGTCGCCTTTTTGTATCCCTAGTTTTTTTAGACCATTAGCAGCTTTTGAAACTTTTTGATGTAATTGTTTATAAGAAATTTTTTGAGTATCTTTAGGATCATCCCCTACCCATATAATTGCAGTTTTATCTTTTTTATCTTTTAAATGACGATCAACACAATTTGCAGATGCGTTTAAAGTACCATCCTCAAACCATTTAATTCTTACTTCGTCCTTACTATATTTGACATCTTTAATTTTTTTGTATGGTTTTATCCAAGTAATTCTCTTTCCTTCTTTTTTCCAGAATGAGTTATTATTTTTAATAGAATCAGAATATTTTTTTTGATATTGAGCTTTATTTGCTAAACTTCTTTTTACCCATTCAGGTTTAGTTTTAATAATTTGGTCATTAGATGATGTTTTATCTATATTTTTCTTTTTAGATCCTTTAGTTTTTAAAGTTCTTTTTATTTTTCCTCTTTTTTTCGAAGATTTTTTTTTCTTTCTCTTTTTAACTTTTTTCTTTTTTGATTTCTTTTTTTTTGGCATATTTTTTTTTAATATTTACTCATTTTATTTAAAATCTTCCAGCTTTCAGAGTCAATAGGCATTACAGATAATCTACTTTGTTTAATTAAAGATAAATGGCTTAAATCCTTGTTTTTTTTAATTTGTTCTAAAGATACAGGATTATCAAGTCTTTTCAAAAACTTAACCGTCACCGCAACAAATCTTCCAGATTTATCTGTTTTATCAATGTAATGTTCTTTCACAACTTCTACTATTCCAACAATTTCTTTTCCAATATTTGAGTGATAAAAAAAACATTGATCACCCTTTTTCATAGTTTTTAAATTTTTAGCTGCTTGATAGTTTCTTACACCGTCCCAGGGTGCGCCTTTTACACCAGCTTTTTTTTGTTGATCAATTGACCAAACGTCAGGCTCTGATTTAAGTAACCAGTATTGCATTATAATTTTACACCTGCTCCTTTTAAGAAATTAGCTTTTTCATCTAGTGGCCATCTGGGTTTTGCTGGATAATTCAAATCATTGAATTGATTTAATTTAAATTTTTCTAAGCCCACCATCCCTATCATTGCAGCATTATCGCCACAGAGTTCTATTGGTGGAAATATACTTTCATAATTTTTTTCATTACATAAATTAATTAACATTGATCTAATTTTTTTGTTAGCTGCAACACCACCGGCAACAACAAAAATTTTTTTTTTAAGTTTATTTTGTTTCTCAAACTCTAAAAAAGCAATCTTTGTCTTCTTATTCAGGATTTCAATTATTGTTTTTTGAAAAGAGGCTGCTAAATCAAATTTATCTTGTTCTGTTTTTATCTTTTTTGATATTTTTAAAACTGCTGTCTTTAAGCCTGCAAATGATAAATTACAACCACCCCTATTAATAATTGGCTTTGGTAACTTATATCTTTCAGGATTTCCCTTATCAGCAAAAACTTCAATTTTGGGTCCACCAGGAAATTCTATCCCTAATAATTTTGCAGTCTTATCAAATGCTTCACCTAAAGCATCGTCTATAGTTGTACCTAACCTTTTATAATTTCCAAGTCCTCCAACATTTAGAAACTGTGAGTGTCCACCTGAAATTAATAAAAATAAATATGGGTATTCTAATTCTGAATTAATTCTTGGACTTAGAGCATGGCCTTCTAAGTGATTAACTGCAATAAATGGTTTTTTAATTAAATTAGCAAAGGTTTTACCAAAACTTAAACCAATCGATAAGCAAACAACTAATCCTGGTCCAGCCGTTGCAGCAACCGCATCTATTTCGTCTATTTTTTTCCTACTTTCATCCAAAGCCTTTTGAACGATCCAATCAATTTTTTCTAAATGGGATCGGGCAGCAAGTTCAGGAACAACCCCACCAAATTCTTTATGCACTTCTGTTTGGCTAGAAACAATATTAGAGAGAATTATTGGTATTCCTCGCTCATTTTCTGAAATTAAAGATGCTGCAGTTTCATCGCAACTAGTTTCTATTCCAAGAATTAAGGGTTTTTTATTCATACAAATAGTTTTTAATAATTGTACAATCCCAATACAAGTAAGAAATGATTTTTTTATGAAAAAGAAAATAACAATTGGGTCTCGAGGAAGTAAGTTAGCATTATTATATGCAAAAAAAGTAAAAGAGAAAATTATTGAAGCAACCAACTTTACTGACCAGGATATAAATATTGAAAAAATTTCTACCAAAGGGGATGAGATACAAGACACCAGATTATCTGATGTTGGTGGCAAAGGTTTATTTTCAAGTAGTATTGAACAAGAGCTCCAAAAAAATAATATAGACATAGCAGTTCATGCACTAAAAGACATGCCAGCAATTGAGACCAATGGCCTTTTAACAGACACATTTCTTGAGAGAACTGATGCGAGAGAAATCGTAATAATTAATGGGAATAAAAAATTTAAAGATTTAAAAAAGAATGCTGTTATTGGAACATCTTCTTACAGACGACAATTTCAAATTAAAAAAATTAGACCAGATTTTAATTGTAAACTTATAAGAGGGAATGTTGACACTAGGATAAAAAAATTAATGGATGGTGAGTATGATGCGATAATTTTATCTTATGCTGGTATAAAGTACTTAAAATTAGAGGATAAAATTTCAGAAATTTTTTCTATTGAGGAAATAATTCCAAGTGCAGGGCAAGGAATAATTGCTATACAGTGTAGAGTAAATGATGAAGACATGATTTCAATGTTAAAAAAAATTAATCATAAAGAGACTTATAAAAGAGCACATGCTGAAAGAAATATTCTAAAAATTTTAGAGGGGGATTGTGAAACAGCAGTTGGAATTCATTCTAAAATAGATGAAAACAAAATTACAGTAGAAGCAGAGCTCTTCTCATTAGATGGTTCACAAAGATTTTATGAAAAAAAATCCGACAAATTAGAAAATTTTAGAGAACTTGGAAATGAGATTGGTCAAATTTTAAAAATAAAGTCGAATAATACTTATAAAAAATAAAATGCATATTCTATTAACCAGACCTTTAGAAGATTGTTCTGAAATGATCATTAAATTTCAGTCTCTTGGTCATAAGGTTTCACATTTACCTTTATTATCAATCAAAAAGATTCTACATGAAGAAATAGATCTTTCTAAGTTCAAGGGTATTATTTTTACAAGTTCTAATGCTGTAAGATTTTTAAATTTAAACGGACTAGATAAAAATATAAAATGTTTTTGCGTAGGAAATGCAACCGAAAAAGAAGCAAGAGGTCATGGTTTTTCAAATACAATTGCTGCAGAGGGAAACGTTCTAAATTTGAAAGAATTGATATTGCAGAATTTTGATAAAACCGAGGGTAAATTAATTTATGTAAGTGGAGAAAACATTTCAGTGGATCTTAATAATCAACTGCAAAATGAGGGATACGAAGTTAAAAGATTGATAAACTATGAAACTGTACATAATGAAAAATTTGATAATGATTTTATCAATAAGTTAAAACTTGATATGCCCGATATGGTTTACGTTTATTCACAAAATAGTGCATCAAGTTTTTTAAAATTTATAAAATTTAATCAGCTGGAAAGTCTTTGGATGAGTACTAATTTGATGTGTATAGGGGAAAAAACATCAGCTAAATTAAATGAAATTAAGTGGAAAAAGATATTTCTTTTTAATCCTGGAGAAGAGGAATTTTTGTTATATAAAATTTAACTATGGAAATAATAAATAATTTTTCTGAAGTATTTTTATCAGTCTGGAATAGAGGGATATTAGGAGTAGATATTTTCCAAATATTAATTGGTATTGGAATATTTTTAATTTTTTTAATATTTAGAGGATTAATAAGTAAACTTATTATTAAAAAATTAGAAATAATTTCCAAGAGAACTACTAATAAATTAGATGATACTTTTGTATCTTCATTGATTGGACCAGCAAGATTCTTGCCGATTGTTTTAGGTTTTTTTATAGCAAGTTATTATATGACTTTTTCAATCGAAGGCAGAGAGGTTGTTGACACAATAAATAGAACTTTGATAACAATTTTAATTTTTTGGGTGATGCATCAAATTATTGAGCCCGTCTCATATATATTAAGTGGACTTGATAAACTTTTAACAAGAGAATTAATTGGGTGGATTATTAAATCTTTAAAAATACTAATTTTTATTTTAGGTCTAGCAGCTGTCCTAGAACTGTGGGGAATAAAGATAGGACCAATTATTGCTGGTCTTGGTTTGTTTGGTGTTGCAGTAGCTTTAGGTGCTCAAGATTTATTTAAAAATTTGATTTCAGGTATTTTAGTTTTGGTTGAAAAAAGATTTAAAATTGGTGATTGGATATTAGTAGAGGGAATTATAGAGGGTATAGTTGAAAAAATTGGATTTAGATCAACGACGATAAGAAAGTTTGATAAATCCCTTGCAATTATTCCTAACTTTCAATTTGCTGAAAATGCAGTTGTCAATGTCAGTGAAACTTCTAATTGGCTAATAAGCTGGATTATAACTCTTCAATATGACACAACAGTTGATCAACTAAAAACTATAAGAAATGAAATTGAAGATCACATTCAAAAAAGTGAAGACTTTAATACTAGTATAGGCATTGCAGTAAGAGTTGACAAATTCTCTGATAGTTCAATTGATATGTACGTTCGTTGTTTTACTAAATCAGATAGTTGGAACGAGTGGTTATCTGTAAAAGAGAAATTAGCAATCGAAATTAAAAAAATTGTCGAAAAAAACAAAGCATCTTTTGCATTCCCAAGTTCATCTATTTATATAGAGAAAAAATGATAGCCATTTTTTATTTTGCTTTACAAATATTAAAGCTTTATTCCTACGTAGTAATAGCGAATGTAATTATAAGCTGGTTGGTTGCTTTTAATGTTTTAAATACACAAAATAGATTTGTTTATTCAATTTTAGAATTAACATATCGTTTAACAGATCCTATACTAAATAAAATAAGACGTTTTTTACCTAATTTAGGATCTTTAGATATCTCACCCATTATATTACTTCTATTGATTTGGTTTATAGAAATGTGTATGAAGCTCTACATCGCACCTTTAATTTTTTAAAACTTATGATTTTAATTGACGGAAAAAAAGCAGCAGCTGAATTAAGAGAAGAACTTAAACAAGAAGTAGCTGAATTAAAAAATAAGTATAATAAAGTGCCAGGTTTAACGGTGATTTTGATTGGAGATCTTACCCCTAGTCAAATATATGTAAGGAACAAAGAGAAATCAGCAAAAGAGGTTGGTTTAAAGTCTGATGTAATTAAATACCCAGACTCTGTAGAAGAAAAAGTTATTTTGGATAAGATTGATGATCTAAATAAAGATAAGACCGTTTCTGGTATTTTAGTTCAGTTACCTTTGCCAAAACATATCGATAAACAAAAAATTATTGAGGCTATTCATCCATCTAAAGACGTTGATGGATTTCATCCTATGAATGTTGGTAATCTTTCTTCAGGTTATGAGAGTTCTGTACCCTGTACTCCGCTAGGCTGTTATTTATTAATTAAAAAAATTGAGCCAAACTTAAGTGGAAAAAAAGCAGTTGTAGTTGGAAGATCTAATCTAAATGGAAAACCAATGACACAACTTCTTTTAAAAGAAAATTGCACGGTAACAATTACCCACTCAAAAACAAAAGATCTCAAGGCTGAATGTTTAGAAGCAGATATTATTATTGCTGCTGTCGGTATCCCTGAACTTGTTAAAGGAGATTGGGTTAAAAAAGACACAATCGTAATTGACGTTGGAATTAACAAAACCGATAAAGGTATTGTTGGCGATGTTGCATTTGATGAAGTTTCAAAAAATGCTAAAGCTTTAACACCAGTTCCAGGTGGAGTTGGACCAATGACAATCGCTTGTTTATTAAAAAATACTGTAGAGTGTTTCAAAAGATCGCAACTTTAAAGTTACAACCTTTTAAATTTTTTGATATTTTGAGGTGTGAAGAAACCTAAATATCCATACAGAATTGCAATTGTATTCTTAATTTTAACAGTTCCTACCATTGGAGCGACCCAATTGGGCTGGTACTTATATGATCAACAAACAGGTTTTGATTATGGTATGATTGTTGGAACATTTTCAGTTATATATGCAGCTTGGCTAATGTATGAAAAAAATTGGAGAGAAGAGGATGATGATTAGGTAATGGAAAAATTGATTTTCTTTGGACTGGTAATTCCTATTTTATTCTTTGTCTTATACTTAGGGACGAGAGCTATCATGAGTGGTGTTAGTGCTAAGCAAGCTAACCAAGCTAACAAAGATGAAAATGAAACAGATGAGAATAACGAGGAGTTAAACACTGATAAATCTTTGAGTAATGAATTAGAAAAATTGAATGCACTAAGAGAAAGCGGTGTATTAACTCAAGAAGAGTTTGAAAAGGCAAAAAATAAATTATTAAATAATTAAAGATTAAGTTGTTCTTGTTAAAAGCAATAAAGTTGCACCAGCTATAAATATCAAAATACCTAAAATTTCAATAAAAGTTATTTTTTCTTTAAAAAGATATTTTGATGAGATGTAACTAAAAAATATTTCAATTTGACCAACAGCTCTTACGAAAGATGCTTGAATTAAAGTGAAAGCAAAAAACCAGGATAATGTCGCTAGAAAACCCGCTAGTCCGGTCAAACATATTTCAAATTTATTATCAAAAAACTTTTTGAATTCCGATTTTTCAAAAATTATCAGATATGCACTAATGATTATAGTTTGAATTACTAAAGCAAAAAAAACTGTAGTAAGCGCTTTATCAAAATTAGAAGAAAAATTTTCTAGTGTTAGTGCTGCTGCCCTAAAATAGACAACACTGAGACCCAATAAAAGTCCTGCTCCTAATCCAATAAGTGTTACCTTTGAAAAAAAATTTTTAAAAAACAATTTATAATCTTTGATCGAAATAATAATAACCCCAAGCGTTGCAATTATTATTCCAAAAACACCAAGCAAATTTAGTTTATCTTTTAATATGATATATTCAAAAATCGCAATTTGAATAACTTCTGTTTTACTTAGTGAAGTACCGACAACAAAATTCGAAAATCTAAAAAGGTATAATAGTGTTATTGTAAAAGTAACTTGTAAAATAGATCCTAAAAAAGTAAAAAAAATGAAGTTAGTTTGATCTAGAATATCTGAAATGATGTCAAAATCGTGAAAAAAAAAAAATAATACAAAAGCAAATGGTAATGCAAAGGCAAATCTTACGTATGCAGAAGCAACCAATGATAAATCTTTATTTAATTTTTTCTGTAATGAAGTTCTTAGATTTTGAAAAAAAGCTGCTAAAATTGTAAAAACTACCCAGTTCATAAATTTATTTAGATATAATCTTTTAATTGAATTAAGTGGTTACTTATATCTAAAAAATTAGATTTTCTCCATCAGCCAGAGAGCGTCTTCTCCTAAAAAGTAAATTTTTCCGTTATTAGGATGTACTTGTATATCTCTTATTCTTCCAATTTTATTTTTAAATATGATTTCCTCTTTTACATTAGATAAGTCGTCAAATATTAATTTTCTCAAAGATTTGTCTTTAAGTGAAGTAATTAAAGCATGTCCATTCCATTCACTAAACTCTTCTCCTTTATAAATTGTGATTGCACTTGTTGCTATAGACGGCACCCAATATTGTATCGCTTTCGTAAAACCTGGTTTCCATTTTGGACCGATAGGAATGCCTGAATAGTTTGTCCCTCCCCAACCTAAAATTTTCCATCCATAATTTTCACCTTTTTTTGCTTCACCAAACCAATCTCCACCTTTCGCTCCATGATTACTCATATAAATTTTTTCATCAAATGGTGATAAAGTTAGACCTTGAGGATTTCTAATACCTATTTGATAAATTTCAGGTAACCAATCTGATTTACCCTGAAATTTTGGATTATCTTTTGGGATACTTCCATCAATATTTATTCTAATGATACTACCAGGATGCTTTGTAGGATCTTGTGCAATCATACCTTGACCTCTTTCACCAGCAGACGCGAAAAGATAACCATCTTTGATCGCCAACCTTGATCCAAAGTGATATCCTGAATCTATAGGTGGATTAGCTTGAAAAATATTTTTAAATATTAAATCTTTTTTATTAAATTTCGATTTTGCTATTGAAGTACTAGTTTTCCAATTTCCTCTATTTTCGGTATAAGAAACATAGACAAAATCATCTTTAAAAAGAATATCTAATAAACCACCCTGTCCATGCTCTAAATAGTTAAGATTGTGATTTAATGAAGAAATTTTATTAGTATTAAGTTCTATTAATTTAATTTCCCCACTTTTTTCGGTAATTAATAATTCTCTATCATTAATAAAAGTAGATCCCCATGGACCTTTTAAATTTACAATCTTCTTAAATCTTAAATTATCAGCGAATGAATAATTTATAAAAAGTGTAAATAAAAAAATTGTAACAAGCGTTCTTTTCACTTTAAGAAAGTTTTGATCTACCACCATCAACAGCAATGATTTGACCTGTAACCCAAGAACTGTCGTCAGTAATAAGAAATTTTGCAAGAGAGGCAGAGTCCTTACCTTCACCTAATCTTTTTAAAGGATGGGCTTTAGCTATACCATCTGCTAATGCCTTATTTTTTAACATTGGTTCAGCAATTTTCGAGTTAGTCAAACTAGGTGCAATACAGTTCACTCTAATATTAGGAGCAAATTCTGCTGCTAAAGAAACAGTTAAACCTTCTACAGCAGCCTTAGTAGAGGCAATTATAGCGTGATTTGTAAAACCTCTTTGAGCTGCAACTGTAGAAAATAAAACTACTGAACCTTTATTTTTTTTTAAACTATCCTGGTATCCTTTTATAACTTCCACTGCTGAGTATAAATTTAATTTCATACACTTATTAAAATCTTGTTCATTGACCATTCTCAAAGGTTTTAAATCAATTGAGCCTACACAGTAGGCAATTCCTTTTACATCAGAAATATCATTTTTAACCTTTTCCACAAATCCATCCTGCAAAACATCAGCTATTGTAAAACTACAACCTAATTTCTCAGAAATATTTTTTGTTTCATTTTCATTTCTGCCGACTAAATGAACTGAATTTCCTGAATTTACTAATTGTTCAGCTAAACTAGATCCGATTGAACCTGTCGCACCAAGAATAAGATATTTTTCTGACATAAAAAATTTTATTAGTTATATTTAATTATGAAGTTATTTTTTATACTGGGTAATCAATTATTTCCATCAAAATACTTGGATCGCTTCAAAAAAGACCACCTAATTTTTATGGCAGAGGATTATCAATTATGTACTTATGAAAAACATCATAAAAATAAGATACTTCTCTTTTTGTCATCGATGCGTTCACATGCGGAAAACCTCAGAAAAGATAAGTTTAAATTAGAATATTTTAAAATTGAGGATAAAGAATTTAAAGACGACTATTTAAAAAAATTAAAAAAAATAATTAATTCAAAAAAAATAAAAGAGATTTCAAGTTTTGAAGTCGAGGATAAATTTTTTGAGAAAAAAATAAATCAATTTGTAAAAAAAGAAAAGATCAAATGGAATATTATTCAAACTCCGATGTTTTTGAACTCAAGAGACGAATTTAAACAATATCTATCTAAATCAAAAAAACCTTTCATGGCAACTTTTTATAAGGAAGTGAGAAAGAAATCTGGAATATTAATGGGTTCTGATGGAAATCCTATTGGAGGCAAATGGAGTTTTGATGAAGATAACAGAAATAAGTTACCAAAAAATATTTCTATTCCAAAGTTTCCTAAAATTAATGAAACAAATCATACAAAAAAATTAAAACCTATTATTGAAAAACTATTTAAAGATCATCCAGGAACAACCAAAAATTTTTGGTTTGCCACAGAGCATAATGATGTGGTCAAATTATTGAATTTTTTCATTAAAGAAAAATCTAATTTATTTGGTGATTATGAGGACGCAGTGGATCAAAAAGATAATATCTTATTTCACAGCGCTTTAAGTCCATATATCAACCTTGGTTTAATCACACCTGAATTTATTGTCAAAAAAGTTTTAGATTTCCATAAAAGTAAAAAAATTAGATTAAATTCTTTAGAAGGTTATGTTCGTCAGGTTATAGGATGGAGAGAATTTATGAGAGGAATTTATCAAAGTTACTCAAACGAAATGGAAACTGGAAATTTTTTCAAACAAAATCGTAAAATGAAAAAGTCATGGTATGATGGAACGACAGGTTTACCTCCATTAGATTACGCAATTAAAAACGCATTAAATTTTGGATGGTCCCATCACATTGAAAGATTAATGATTTTATCAAACATAATGAACCTTTGTGAGATCAAACCAGTGTTTGTTTATAAATGGTTCATGGAGATGTTTGTCGACTCCTCAGATTGGGTAATGGTACCCAATGTTTATGGTATGGGGTTATTTAGTGACGGGGGAATTTTTGCAACCAAACCATACATTTGTGGATCAAGTTATTTTATGAAAATGATGGATTTTAAAAAAGGAGAATGGTGTAACACAATGGACGGACTTTATTGGAGATTTATAGATCGCAATAGAAAGTTTTTTTTAAAAAATCCAAGACTTTCAATGATGGTAAAAATATTTGATAAAATGAAAGTGGATAGAAAAAAATTAATTTTGCCGGCTGCAGATAAATTCATTAAAGAAAACACAGTTTAGTGAAAAAAGAAAATTTACCAATTAAGGTTTGTCCAATATGTCAAAGACCATTTAAATGGAGAAGAAAATGGAGACTCAATTGGGAAAAGGTTAAGTATTGTTCAAAAAAATGTTCATCAAAAAAATGAAAAATCTTATTCGATATTTGATTTTAATTTTTTTTGTAATTCTTACAAATAATACTCGTGCAGAATTTTTTGAGGATCTATCAGAAATTATTGAAAATAATGAAAAAAGGCTCAGCTATGGTATCTCAGTAACAGATTTTAATATGGATGGAAATTATGAGTTTTTGGTAACAGGATTTGGTTATCCTAACTTAGCTTTATCTTTTCAGGATGGAAAATTAAAGAATCTAAACCAGCAAAAAATTTTTTCAGATACTTTAAAAAGAACTATAGGAGTTGCTGCGTGTGATATCGATAAAGATGGCTTTGAAGAAATTTACTTTCTAAATACAGATACATATAGTGGGGATAAAAAATATTCAGATAGATTATTAGATATAGAAGATAATAATTATTTTGATTTATTCGAATTAGAAAAAAATAAAGAAAACCTAAATTTAACAGCAGGAAGATCTGTAGTTTGTGTAGATAGAAAGGGAGATGGTGAATATGGAGTCTATGTAGCAAATTACGGAGGCCCGACCAGATTTTATGAGATTGAAGATGAATTGATTAAAGATAAGGCTCAGAGTTTAAATCTTGATAATATCACTGGTGGAAGAGCAGTGGTATCAGGACATATCTTGTCAGATAGAGCAGATATTTTTGCAGCAAATGAGAGGGGAGCAAATTTTCTTTATAAAAATAATAATGGAAATTTTGAAGATGTAGCATTTAATTATAGAGTAGATGATGCAATCCAAAATGGGAGAGGTACAGCTTTATCAGACATATATTATCGAGGCAGATTAGATATTCTGAGTGGTAATTGGCTTGGATATCATAGAGCCTGGGTTTTGGAAAAAAACGAATTTAAAGACATAGGAAATAAAGATTTTGATAAACCTTCTAGAATTAGAACAATCATTTCTGCAGATTTTGATAACGATGGTTTTGATGAAGTTTTTATGAACAATATAGCAGAACCAAATAAATTATTTCGTATTAACGATGATGGAAAATTTGAACAGATAACTTTTCAAGTTGGTCTCGAAGCTAATGGGTATGGAACTGGGGCAGCAGTCGCAGATATTGATAATGACGGAGTTTTAGAATTGTTAGTTGCTCGTGGTGAAAGTAAAGAACAACCATTAACTTTGTATAAAGCAAAAGTTGACAAAGGAAATAAATACCTAAGAATTAAACCATTAAATAAATATGGTGCCCCGGCGAGAGGAGCTACGGTAACGTTAATAACTAATAAAAGAAAGCATTCCAAAACCATTGACGCAGGATCTGGTTACTTATGTCAAATGGAGCCTGTGGCACATTATGGAATTAGAAAAAATGAAAAAAATTTTAAAGTAGAGATTAAATGGACCAATGGAACAAAAAAATTATTCAATGTAAGTGAGTTAAATCAAACAATTACCATAAAGCAAAAATGAAAAAATTTTTAAATCTTTCTTTGATTATATTTTTAATATTATTTCAGCTTAAATCGTTTGCTGAAGAAAAAAACTATCACAAGGATCTTATTACTGATTGGTCAAGAATATTTCCTGATAAAAATAGAAACGCGGCAGGACCCAAGTTTTTTAAATATATTATAGATAAAAAAATTACTTATAAAGATTTTATTGAATTTAATAAGTTATACTGCGCAGTTTCCGGATCTCTGATTGATCCAAATAGCGACTCAGAATTTTTATTTGTTGAAGAAACTAAAACCAAAAAAAAAATTTGTGGAAATTATTATAGATGTTGTGTTCCATGTTCATGTGATCTTATGAAGTACTCTGAAACTCAAAAAATGAAATATGAATTTAAAGATGGCTTGAAGGAATTTTATGTTTTAACAATCAAAAATCCTTGCGATAAAAAGGATTTTCCAAACAGAGTAAATAAAGACTATTTTTGTGATGGTAAAAAAATTAATAAATCAGAGGTTTATAGTCTTGATGATCGAATAGTTATAGGTTTGTTGCATAATGGAAAAAGTTGTGAAAAAGACGAAATAGATTTTGTTAAAAGCCACCAAGTTACTGGTAGGTATTGTAATTTAAGAAACAATACACCTTTAGAAAATTTAGATGCTGGAATGGGTGATATTTTCATAAAATTGGCAAGATAAATTTTATATACTAATTTTAAAAATTCAAATGAGCAAAAAAAGAAAAAAATCAAAAAAAAAAAATCCAATGGCTAAATTATTAAGCTCACCAATGCTCAGAAATAAAATAGTAAAAAATAAAAAAAAAATTTATAATAGGAAAAAATTCAAGTTGGAAAACGAATAAAAAGTATGAATAATAAAATTTTTGAATGGGCAGGAGTTATAACTGCAATACTATATTCATTATTTGTAGCTATGAATATTGGCATAGAATTTTTTGGTTTTTGTTTGTTACTTATTTCCGCAATTTTAATTGGAATTTGGGCCTATAGGGGTGGTCACAGAGGAATACTATTTTTACAATTTTTTTATGCTACAGCAGGAATCATCGGGATGTTTAGGTGGTTTTAATTAAAAGTTGTAATTATTTTAGGAATATAATTTTTAAAATTAAAAAAACCTTTATTACAATACTGCCATGAATATTGATCGAGTTTTCTATATAAAAAATCTATTTTCAAATTATTTGAATTTAAATAATCCAGGTTTTCACCGACTGTTGGATATAACGCTATAACTTTTTCGTTTATATTTTTAATCTCACTTATGTCTACCACTTCACAATTGATAGAATTATTTTCTAATCTTTGTTTTTGATCATCAACTAAAAGAGCTTTAAATTTAATAACTTTTTCACTTAGTTTGATAGATCTGTTTTCATTTTTATTTGAAATTATGAAAATTTTTTTAAATTTATGATTTTGAAAATCTGTAGTTTCAAATGATAAACTATTTTCAAAAATAAAAAGATTTTCATGATCTGTATTTTTATTGTTAAAATCTTGTTTAACTATTGAATAAGTTTTTTCAGAAACTTTTGGAGGAGCGTTTTCGTTTAATTTAATATTATTAAATCTGTTATTAGTGAATTTTTTAATATTCCACTCGCTCGCTAAATAGTGTTTTCCCTGTGTTTGAATTCCAGCTACCCATCTCCAACCAAGAGTATTTGATGCAGAGTCACCATCATAAAGATGTTGCATAAAAAATTCTGCTCCTAATTGCCAGGGTAATTCTAATGTAAAAATCCAAATACTAGCAAACCACATTCTAGTGTGATTATGTAAATAATTATTTTCTTTAAGTTCTGTTACCCAGTAATTAAAGCATTCAATATTGGTTTTTCCATCTATTGCATTTTTGTAATTTTGGTTATCTTTATATTCTTCTCGAATTTTATTTAACTCTGCTACGTAATCTGTCCATACGTTTGGTCGTAATTCTAACCAACCCTTCCAATATGTTCGCCACAAAACTTCTTGAATAAATTTTTCATTTTTTGAAAAAGAAAACTTGCTAAGTGATTTTTCAATAACTTCTTTCTCGTTGATAACTCCATGAGTAATATATGGAGATAAACCAGATATATTTGTTCTCTTTTCTGGACCAAAGTCAAAATTTCTTAACTTAGAATATTCAGAAAGATTTTTTTCTACAAAATTATTTAATCTATTTAAGGCCGCAGCCTTTGAGGCTTCAAATTTCATTTTGATTTATTTTGATTTTTTTTTCTTTAAACCAAGCTTGTCGCTATGTCTTAATCTTAAAATAACAATTGCACCAGCAATTAGAACAATGGCAATAGCTTCATAAACTAATGCTGTTGGATCCATCTCCTTACCTTGAAGAATAATAAATCGTGCTAGAGCAGTAATTGCAATTAACAATGGAAGGGTAATACTAATTGATTGTTGGTTCCAAAAAACTCTTACCATTGCTAGCACTTCTAGGTAAAGAAACATTAATAATAAATCAGCTAAAGTTACCGATCTATTCTCAAACATTTTGTACATTTCTATACCGACTGCAATAACTGTACTAATTAAAATGATAACCATTAAAATAAGCTGTAAATTTTTTGCTATTTTTTCCATTATTTATCTTTACTAAAAGGCAACCATTTTTCAAACACTGATTTTGAAGAACCTTCATAAGGAATTGAATAAGAATATGGATTCGGACTTGTTAATACTTCAATACCTTTTGAAAAAACAAATATAAATACAATCACAAAAACAAGCACCATTATTTTAAAAGGGTCAAAATTTTTTGTTTTAAAAACACTAGCTGAATTTTCTTCTGCTCTATGAAAATGTTTAAATGTCATATACACGGCAAAGATTAAACCAATGTGAGCTAAAAAAAGACCAGTCCAACCAAAAACAAAAGTTGTGTATGAAAAAACATATAAACTAAAAACTGTGGTCCATATAAAGCTTAAAACTAATAAAATTTGCAACCTAACAGTTTTAGGAAGAGAACGGAGATCATTTTTACTATCATCAAACAAAATGTTTGCTGTATCTCTCATCCAATTTTTAAGTGATTCCATGTTTCTAAGATATAGCTAAAAATAAATTTAACAAACTATAAATTGTCCTAAAACTTATTAATATCTCAGTTTTTTCTTGTGATAATTAATAAATCTTTCAACATTAGATTTATTAAATGTTTTATTTTCTTCAAAAGAAACTTTTTTCATTGAGTATGCCTTGCTTTTTGTAATTCTAGATTGAATAGTAATATTTCCTTTGTATAGTTTTAGTTTTACTGACCCATTCACCTTATTTCTTTTTTGATCAATAATTTTTTGTAATTTAAATCTCTCTTTTGAGTACCAATAACCATTATAAATCAGTTCAGCATATCTTGGCATAATCGAATCTTTCTTGTGCATTGTTTCTTTATCCAATGTCACTGACTCAATAGCTCTATGGGCATGAATCAAAAGTGTTCCGCCCGGTGTTTCATAAACTCCTCTTGATTTAATTCCAAGAAATCTATTTTCAACTAGGTCAACTCTTCCTATACCATTTTTTCCAGCAATAAAATTTAATTTGTTAAGAATGTTTTCAGGATTTAATTTTTTTCCATTTATTCCAACAGGGTCACCATTTTTAAAATTAATTGAGATAAAAGTTGGTTTATTCGGTGCTTTTTCAGGAGAGGTTGTTCTTTGGAAAATAAATTCTGGAGCTGAATTTTTTGGGTTCTCTAGAATTTTACCCTCAGTTGAGGTATGAAATAAATTATCGTCAACAGAAAAAGGGGGCGCACCTTTTTTATCTTTTGGGATAGATATCTTATGTTTTTTTGCATAATTTATTAAATCGCTTCTAGATTTTAATTTCCAAATTCTCCAAGGTGCAACAACTTTTATCCTTGGGCCAAAATAATGATAGCATAACTCAAATCTGACCTGATCATTACCTTTTCCAGTTGCTCCATGAGATACTGCATATGCTTTAAATTTTTTTGCTATTCTTATTTGGTCTTTTGCGATTAATGGTCTTGCTATAGAAGTTCCTAATAAATAAACTCCCTCATAAATCGCATTACCTCGTATCATTGGAAAAACGTAATCTTTTACAAAAAGATTTTTTAAATCTTTAATTATGATCTTTTTAACACCAAATTTTTTAGCATTATTGATTATTTTTTTTCGATCAATTTCTTGCCCTATATCAGCAGTGTAACAAATGACTTCTGCGTTATAATTTTCTTGAAGCCATTTTAGGATTATAGATGTATCTAAGCCACCAGAATAAGCTAAGACAATTCTTTTTTTTGATTTCATTAATTAACTGCAAGCTTTTTTTGCAGAATTATAGGCCTTTGTGAATCCTAACAATGAATAATGATCTATGGTTTGCGAACCTTTTTCATTGTAACCAGTAACCATAATTCTTGATCCTTTTTTCATAACTTTAACCATTATGTTTTCTTTTTTATTACTCGTCATCCAAGCAAAACCCTGTTGTTGAATATCAAATTTAAATTTGTTATTTCCCGAAGTTGCTAAAACAGTATTATTTTTGTTAAATTCATATCCAGCTGTTGCACTTATCTCGTTAGAAATTTTTTCATTCGGTCTGAAAGTAACAAATAATCTAGCATCTCTTTTATTTGTTTTTGGTGCTTGTAAAACAGGGGTAGATTGAGCAAAACAAACTTTACCAGAACTCTCTTGTATTACTAGTGTTTCCCAATCTTTGAACTTACCAACTTTTTTTATATCGGCTAAACTAAATGTAATTGGAATGATTAAAAATAAAAATGTGAAGATAAGTTTTTTAATTATGGACATGGATTAGGGTATTTCTTTTGAATTTTATTAATATCATTTATTATATCGCTGTTTAAATTTACATTTACACTTTCTATATTTGTTTTCAACTGTTCCATTGTCGTTGCCCCAATAATAACACTAGTTGTGAAATGTTGAATTTCACAGAATTTTAAAGACATTTGAGTAAAATCTAAATTATATTTTTTCGAAATTTTGTAGTATTCATCAATGGCTTTTTGACCATTTTCATTTTTATATCTGTTAAAATTTTTAAATAATTGCATTCTCGATTTTGCTGGTAATTTATTATTTCTATATTTTCCTGTTAAATATCCAAACGCTAATGGAGAGTAAGCTAATAATCCGCTTTGCTCCCTAATGGAAATTTCGGCTAAACCAACCTCATACGTTCGATTTAGTAAGTTGTAAGGATTTTGGACAGACATCATTTTTGGAAGACCTTTCATTTTTGAGAGTTCAAGAAATTTTGATAAACCCCAAGCGGTTTCATTCGACAAACCTACATATCTAATTTTTCCTTGTTCAATAAATTTTTTTAAACTTTCTAAAATTTCTTCAAAAGGTGTCCAGTCTTTATCATTTTCGTCATGCTCATAACCGTAATCACCAAAAAAATTTGTGCTTCTTTCAGGCCAGTGAAGTTGATATAAATCAATATAGTCTGTTTTTAATCTCCTTAAACTTTCATCTAATGCTTCTTTAATTTTTTTTTTACCAAAACTATTTCCACCACCTCTAATATATTTGTTCGACGTATTTCCACAAACTTTAGTAGCAAGAACAACGTCATTCCTTTTTTTTGTTTTTTGAAACCAATTACCAATTATTTTTTCAGTTTCTCCATAGGTTTCTTCTCTCATTGGAATTGAATATATTTCAGCTGTGTCCCAAAAATTTACTCCTTGGCTCAAAGCAAAATCCATTTGTTCAAAACCCTCTTTCTCTGAATTTTGTTCACCCCAGGTCATTGTACCGAGACAAATTGTACTTACATCTAGATCAGTATTTCCTAATTTTTTGTAATTCATTAGTATTTTACAATATTAGTCATTTATTGTTTTTTTTGATATCTTGAATAATTAATAAAAGATTATATATGTTACTGCATGGAATTTAATAAAAAAGGTATTCTAGGAAGAGCAAAAGAGGCTGCACAACAATCAACAGCAGTAACAGATGAAGGCTTAAGAGCCTACATGTTAAAAGTATATAACTACATGGCAACGGGAATCCTTATGACAGGAATAATTGCCCTTATAACTTTCAAAATGTCTGTTGTGACTGATAGCTCAGGATCTATAGTTGGGCTAACTCAAGTGGGTAACGCGATCTATATGTCTGGGCTAAAATGGCTAGTAATGTTAGCTCCGCTTGGAATCGTATTTTACATGAGCTTTGGTATAAATAAAATGAGTGCAGCTAAAGCGCAAACAACTTTTTGGATTTTTGCTGCATTGATGGGTCTGTCTCTTTCGTCAATTTTACTAGTTTATACTGGCATGAGTATCACAAGAGTATTTTTCATTTGTTCTGCAACATTTGGAGCTATGAGCATATATGGATATACAACAAAAAGAGACCTAACAAAATTAGGATCTTTTTTAATGATGGGTTTAATTGGTATCATTATCGCATCAATAGTTAATATATTTATGAAGTCTTCAATGATGTATTTCGTAATTTCTATTTTAGGTGTTTTAATTTTTGTAGGACTTACTGCTTATGACACACAAAAAATTAAAAACATGTATGCAGCTAGTGACACGGGTGAATTAATGGGCAAAAAAGCTGTAATGGGTGCATTAACGCTTTATTTAGACTTTATTAATTTATTTATCATGTTGCTTAGACTTTTTGGTCAAAGAAGATAATTTAAAGTTTTTTCCAATTAATATTCTTCAATAAATTATTTAAATCAGACGAATTTCTAAATATCTTTCCATTAGCATCCGTAATTAAGTATTTAAGATTTTTATTTTTGGGCTTAAAATTTTTACAAATTTTATAAAGTGCATTTTCAGCAGCATTCTTAAACACACTGAAACCGACTTGTTTACTTGAGATGTTAAGTCCATAATCTTTCCAAGAGCCTTCCGAAACCATTTTTGCATATAGATCTAAAATAATCTTTAATTCATATTTTTCAAAAAAATGTTTTTCTTCAATATTCTTTTTATTAACATTATCGATTATCAGACGTAAATTATTATTCATTTGTTTTATACTTATTTATTAAACCTATCTGAAAAGCAGTAAATATAAATGTGATTGGTAATAGTCCCCATACTTTAAAATTTACCCAAAATTCCTCAGATTGAGTTCGCCAAACTATTTCATTAAGTATTGCAAGACCAAAAAAGAAATATATCCACCTTTTATTTAATACCTCCCATCCTTCATCAGTAAGTGAGACAGAATTTCCCATTAATTTTTTCAAAACAGGTTCATTTGTGAAATACCTTCCAAATATCAAGGCGAATGCAAAAAGAATATTTATAATTGTTGGTTTGACATAAATAAAAACTGGATTATCAAAGTAGATTGTTAAGCCACCGAATAAAGTGATTAAAACTCCACTTAATAAAGGAATCTTTGGTATTTTTTTCTCTAAAACCCAAACAATAGCTAATGCAATTATTGTCGCAATAATAAATGGGGGAATTGCAATTTTTAAGTCTTTCCCACTATCGTAGTAGTAGTAAAAAAAAATTACTAGAGGTCCAAAATCTGTTAAAAACTTTAAAAAAGATTTGTTCACAGGTAAGATATTAACATAAATAATATTTTCATAAAAACTTTTAATTTTTCTTATTGATTTTTGTTTTTAAATACCCATACTAAATACGATGGCAATTCAAAAAGCTAAATTTTCAATCGGAGATATAGTGAAACATAAACACTTCGACTTTAGAGGTGTAATTTATGATGTTGATTTTGAATTTAATAATTCAGAAGAATGGTATCAATCGATACCAAAAAATGTAAGACCAAGAAAAGATCAGCCTTTTTATCATCTGTTAGCTGAAAATGATGAAATCACATACGAGGCATACGTTTCTGAACAAAACCTTTTAGTTGATGATTCAGATGAACCAATAAAACATCCTTTAATTGAAGAAATCTTCTCTGGAAAAAAGGGATCTAGCTATTTCAAGCTATCTAATTAAATAAATCACTTTTTTAACACATTTAGCTCAAACCTTTGACACAGCAATTT
Source organism: uncultured Pelagibacteraceae bacterium (assembly GCA_902554195.1). Classification (GTDB taxonomy): domain Bacteria; phylum Pseudomonadota; class Alphaproteobacteria; order Pelagibacterales; family Pelagibacteraceae; genus Pelagibacter. The sequence continues at coordinate 7,960 of CACDNT010000003.1, read as the reverse complement.
GCTTTTATATGGCTAATTCTGATCAAGGGTGCTACTTATTTACCCTTCGTTATTATCTCCCTCTGGCATTCTTGATCAGGCAGTTTTTTCATAATAAATATAATCTCATATATGTTTAAATATTTTGAACCAAATAAAATTTTTTCGATAACTTCAAAAGCTCCTAAGTATGTATTATTTTTGTTTATTGTCATTCTTTCGATAGGATTAACAGAAGCGTTAATATTATCTCCTGAGGATTATAAGCAAAGTCACTCTGTGAGAATAATGTATGTTCATGTTCCAGCAGCTTGGATTTCACTCGGAATTTTTTCAGCTATTACTTTTTTATCTATAGTTGGATACATTTTTAAAATAAGAAATTTTTTTTTAATCGCAAAAAGTTTGGCGCCCTCTGGGTTGGTATTTAATATAATAGCTCTTGTGACTGGCTCAATTTGGGGTAAACCTACCTGGGGAACATGGTGGGCTTGGGATGCAAGAATAACTTCAATGTTAATCTTAGCACTGTTTTATATTATGTATCTTGTTGCATGGAGAATTTTTGAGGACAAAGATAAGGTATTTAAAGTTACATCAATTATTACAATTTTGGGAATAATTAATGTTCCGATAATTAAGTATTCTGTGGATTGGTGGAATACATTGCATCAACCAGCTTCAATTAACATACTCTCGAAGTCTTCAATTCACATATCAATGCTCTTTCCTTTAATGACAATGACTGCGGCATTTGCCCTATTTTCTCTACTGATTTTTTTAATGAAATATAATACAGAACTGATAAAAATTAAAAATAAAGGGTTAGATAGATTATGATTGAAAATTTATTTTTTATGAATGGATATGGACTGTATGTTTGGTCAGCGTTTTCATTTACTTTATTTAGTTTTTTGACACTTTTTTTAGTGATCAAAATTCAATATAACAAAGAAAAAAATAAATTTATAGCAAAATTTGGATCTTTAAGTTCTAAGAGAGCAGCTTTTGCAAAATCTCAAAGTATAAATAAAGAAATTTTGTCAAATACTTCAAATATTTAACTTTTGAAACATGTATGGGCGAAAAGTTAGATTAAGATTTTTTTTTGTAATATTAATATTAATAACTTTAGCATTATCAGTCTTTTTATTAGTTAAGTCTTTAGAGGAAAACGTTATTTTTTTTAAGTCTCCAACAGAAATTAAAGCTTTGAGTGAAATTGGTGAAAAGAAAATAAGAATAGGCGGGATGGTCAAAAAAGAGTCTATAATTATAATTTCAAAAGAAATAAGATTTATTGTAACAGATTTTAAAAACGAGATAAATGTTGTTTATTCTGGGGTTGTGCCGAATCTTTTTGCTGAGGAAAAGGGTGTTGTTGCTGAGGGATATTTAAAAGATAAAAATTTTTTTTTAGCTACAAAAATTTTGGCTAAACATGATGAAAATTACATGCCACCAGAAGTTAAGGCTGCATTAGAGGAGAAATAAATTTGGCAAGTTTAATAGGTTCTTATTCATTAAGTTTTGGACTTCTTTTTTCAGTTTTTATTATTTTTTTTTCAGTTAGAAATTTAAGAGATAATGAAATTTTAGACAAAAAAATAATATCTTTTACAATTATTCAATTTTTTTTTGTAGTTATAAGTTTTTTTGGATTAATAATATCTTTTATTAACTCAGATTTTAGCAATGAAACTGTTTTTAACCATTCTCATACGACCAAACCATTATTTTATAAAATTTCAGGAACTTGGGGTAATCACGAAGGTAGTTTATTGTTATGGTTGCTAGTATTAACTTTATTTATCTCAATTTTTTTACTTAAATCTAATCAACAGCCAAAAAGGTACAGAGTTTTTACTTTATTATTTCAACAAGTAATAATTATAGGTTTTTTTATTTTTTTGATTAAAACTTCAAGTCCATTTAATTATATTTTTCCAAAACCAAATGAGGGTTTAGGTCTGAACCCAATTTTACAAGATCCTGCTTTAGCAATACATCCACCAATTTTATATTTAGGTTATGTAGGTTCTTCGATAATTTTCTCGTCAGCTCTAGCTGCGATGGTAACATCATATGTGTCAAAAGAATGGGCAAAGCATATTAAAAAATGGGTTTTAGCATCTTGGGTTTTTCTTACACTGGGAATTTTGCTTGGATCTATTTGGGCATATTACGAATTAGGTTGGGGAGGTTTTTGGTTTTGGGATCCAGTCGAAAATGTATCTCTAATGCCATGGTTTGCATTAACAACTTTACTTCACTGTATACTAGTCTTGGAGAAGAAGAAAATATTAACCTCATGGGCAATGATATTATCAATTGCAACTTTTGCTTTAAGTATGAGTGGTACTTTTTTAGTAAGATCTGGAATTTTAAATTCAGTTCATACATTTGCTAACGATCCAGAGAGAGGTTTATTTATATTAATTTTTCTTTTTACACTTATTTTTTTGTCTATCTTTATTTTCATTTTTTTTCATTCAGAGAAAGAAAAATTAGAAAATAATTTTTTTTGGCTAAGCAAGGAGACATCTATTTTAGTCAATAACTGGTTTATGATGTACTTTTTATCAGTAGTTTTAATAGGAACAATTTATCCAATATTTTTAGAAGTTATAACTGCAAATAAAATATCTGTCGGACCACCTTTTTATAACAAACTCATATTGCCTTTCTTAATTCCATTTTTAATAGCTATGGCAATTGGACCAAATCTTAATTGGGTTAAATCAGATTTTAAAGATAAGTTTTATATGACCATATTTTTAGTAATATCCTTTTTATTATCAGCATTAATAATTAAACAATTTGATATAAATTTTCTGATTAATACAATTTTGGTTACTTCTGCTTTCTTTTTATTTTTTTCTACTTCTAGAGAATTTTTTGTCAAAAGATTTAGAAATTTATCTCAGAACATTGCTCATTTTGGTTTTAGTTTATTAATTTTAAGTATTTTATTTAATAATATTTTTTCTAACGAAGTAATTACCAATCTTAAAATTGGTGAAACATTTAAGACTGAAAAATTAACAATAAACTTTGAAAATATTGAGCAAGAAGATGAAAAAAACTTCAAAGCAATTATAGGAAAATTTAATGTACAAAATTTGGATGGGTCATCAGATATCCTCAATCCTGAATTAAGAATATATAATCAACCAAATATAATTACGAGTGAGGCCGACATTAAAACTAATTTACTCACTGATAAATTTATGACAATGAATTATGTTCAGAACCAGGAATATTTTAATATTAGATATCAAGTTAAACCTTTTATGATTTGGATATGGATTTCAGTAATATTAATAAGTTTAGGTGGTTTTTTAAGTTTTTTTAAAAAAAAATATGAAATCTAGATATATTCCATCAATTTTAATCTTAATTTTTTTAATTACTTTTGTAATTTTTTTCAAAGGTTTAAAAAATTCAAACATCTATACTCCAGACACCAATTTAAAAAAAGAGGTTCCATCATTCGAGTTAAAATCTTTTGAGAATGATTCTATTGTCATTTCAGAAAAAATTTTTCAAGATAATGATTATTATTTTATGAACATTTGGGCATCATGGTGTATCCCCTGTAAGGAGGAACATGAATTTTTAATGGAATTAAAAAAAAACGACAAAATACAATTAGTAGGATTTAATTATAAAGATAACTTTACCAATGCCTCAAGTTTTTTAAAAGATTTGGGAAATCCTTACGATATAATTTTATCAGACAAGGATGGTACAGCATCAATTGAATGGGGTGCTTATGGGGTGCCAGAAAGTTTTTTGGTATATCAAAATAAAATTATAAAAAGATTTATTGGACCAATAAACAATGATGATTTATTAGAAATTCAGAAAATAATAAGATGAAATTTATAAATATATTTTTGATTGTAGCTATAATTTTAAATTTTAATTTCTTAAAGGCAGATGAAATTAAAACTGAGAATAAAATAGCAAAAAATTTAAGATGCTTAATTTGTCAAGGCCAGTCAGTGCATGATTCAGATTCAGAATTCGCGATAAGTCTAAAGATAGTTATTAAAAACAAAATCCAAGAAGGTTTAAGTGAGGAACAAATATATAATTTTTTAAAAATGAAATATGGAGAATGGATATTGTACGATCCAGTTTTCAACAGAAATACCTATTTTTTATGGTTATTGCCTATCTTGATATTCTTAGCAGGTGGTGCAATAATCATTAAAAGGTTTTATTATAAAAAATAATCTAAATTAGATACTATGAGTTTAAAAAGAATTTTTTTAGTTTTATTAATTTTGACTTTACCTTCAAAGTTAATAGGAGATACTGATATTGATGATGATAACCATCAATTCAATCTATATCTTGGGAACTTTGATTTTAGTGACGACAAACAAAAAGCAACATTGCTAGGTTTCCAGCACCAAAATGAAAATTTAAATAGAAATACATTTTTAGGGAATATCTCACCTGTAACTGGAGGTTTTATAACTGAAAATTCTGCAGCATATATTTACACAGGTGTAGAGTGGAATATGGACATGGGCCCATTTTTCTTCACTCCAAGCTTTACTCCTGGACTTTACCATGAGGGCGATGGAAAGGATCTTGGACATATTCTTGAATTTAAGTCAGAACTACAGCTTTCTTATAAAACTACAGATACGACAAATTTTGCCGTATCATATAATCATGTATCTAATGCTAGTTTAGGGGATAAAAATCCTGGGGCAAATAGTTATATGTTTAACTTCCTCAAAAAGTTCTAGATAAAATTATGAATTTAAAAGACTGCCATAATTTTAGTGACTTTAGAAAATTAGCTCAAAAAAAACTACCATCACCAATCTTTCATTATATTGATGGTGCAGCAGATGATGAAGTTACTTATGCTAGAAATACTAGTGCATTCGATGATGTGGATTTAGTTCCTAATGTTTTGCGAGGAGTTGAAGAAGTCGATTTGTCCACCACGATATTCGGAAAAAAATTAGATTTACCTTTTTATTTATCACCAACAGCTTTACAGAGACTTTTTCATTACGATGGAGAAAGAGCAGTTGGAAAAGCTGCAAAAAAATTTAATACAATGTTTGGTGTTTCTGCTTTGGCCACAGTTAGTGTTGAGGAGATTTCTTCAATGATTGATACACCTAAAATGTTTCAGTTTTATTTTCATAAAGATAGAGGTTTAAACGACTCTTGTTTGGAAAGAGCTAAAGCAGCAAATTTTGATGTAATGGCTTTAACAGTCGATACTATTACTGGAGGAAATAGAGAGAGAGACTTAAGAACAGGATTTACCTCTCCACCAAAGTTAACTTTAGCAAGTTTGTTTAGTTTTGCTATTAAACCGATGTGGGGAATTAATTATCTAACAAAAGGTAAGTTTGAATTACCTCATTTACAAGATTTTGTGAAAGAAGGTACTGATGTTAACTCATCAATTGGAAATTATTTTTCAACTATGTTGGATCAATCTATGAATTGGAAAGACGCTGAGAATCTTTGTTCTAAATGGGGAGGTCATTTCGCTCTCAAAGGAGTTATGAGTGTAGAAGATGCAAAAAGAGCAGTAGATATAGGATGCACAGGTATAATGGTATCAAATCATGGCGGAAGACAGTTAGATGGATCTAGATCGCCTTTTGACCAACTTGCAGAAATTGTTGATGCAGTTGGTGATAAATTAGACGTAATTTGCGAAGGTGGAATTCATAGAGGTACTCATATGCTAAAAGCATTATCATTAGGTGCCAAGGCTTGTTCAGGGGGAAGATTATATCTTTATGCTTTAGCAGCTGGAGGTCAAGCAGGTGTCGAAAGAGCTTTAGAAAAATATAAAGCTGAACTAGTGCGTGATATGAAACTTATGGGGTGCACCAAGATAAGTGATTTGAACAGAAGTAATTTAAGATTTAGAAAATAGTGAGTTTAAAGAATTGCTATAACTTTGATGATTTTAGAAAATTAGCAAAAAAAAAACTTCCAGCACCAATTTTTCATTACATAGATGGAGGATCGGACGATGAGTCTACTCTTAGAAGAAATACAGACTCATTTGATGAGTGCGATTTAGTTCCAAATGTTCTTGCTAGTGTTGGCAAACCTGACTTATCAACAACTTTATTTGGAAGAAAAATAGATATGCCAATTTTTCTTTCTCCAGCCGCAATGCAAAGACTCTATCATATTGATGGTGATAAAGCCTCAGCAAGAGCAGCAGAAAAATTTGGAACATTTTATAGCATGTCATCTATGAGCAATAACTCGATAGAAGAAATATCTAATATTTCTAGTGGTCCGAAATTATTTCAACTTTATGTTCATAAAGATAAATCAATAACAGATGATCTAATAGATAGATCAAGAAGGTCAGGATTTGATGCTATGTGTTTAACAGTAGATACTTTGGTTGCAGGCAATAGAGAAAAGGACCATAGAACAGGATTTACAACACCACCAAAACTTACTTTTCAAAGTATAATGAGCTTTGCAATGAGACCAAGCTGGGTATTAAATTATTTATCTGGAAAGAAATTCGAACTCTCAAACGTAAAAAAAAAGACTGATAAAGGAACAAATATCGCAAAATCAGTAATTGAATATATTAATGAGCAGTACGATCCATTAATGGGATGGAAGGATGCTGAGTATTGTGCAAAAAAATGGAATGGACCATTTGCTCTTAAAGGAGTTATGTCGGTTGAAGATGCAAAGAAAGCAATTGATATTGGTTGTACTGCAATTATGATTTCAAACCATGGCGGTCGACAACTAGATGGATCAAGATCTCCTTTTGATCAGGTTAAGGCTATTTCTGATGCTGTGGGAGACAAGTTAGAAATTATATTAGATGGAGGAGTAAGAAGAGGGACTCACGTGTTGAAAGCAATTGCTGCGGGTGCAAAAGCTTGTAGTTTTGGGAAAATGTTTTTGTTCTCTTTAGCCGCAGGAGGACAGCAAGGGGTTGAGCATTTACTCAAAAACATGCACGATGAGATAAATAGAAATATGGTGCTTATGGGGTGTAAAAATTTAAAAGAGTTGAATAGTTCAAAATTAATATATAGAAAATAGGTAAAAATTATGAAACTAGCAAAAAGTTTAGAAAGATTAGGTACTGAATCTGCATTTACAGTTCTTGCAGAAGCGAAAAAATTAGAAGCTCAGGGAAAACCAATGATACATTTAGGATTGGGGCAGCCAGACTTTAAAACTCCAAAACATGTTGTTGAGGCAGCAAAAAAAGCACTAGATGATGGACATCATGGATATGTAATGTCGAATGGAATTCCTGAATGTCGACAAGCTGTTACGAGGTGGATAAAAAAACGTTACAATGTTGACATCAATTTTGAAAGAATTTTAATCATGCCAGGTGGTAAGCCAACAATGAGTTATGCTATTCAATGCTTTGGTGAACCCGGAGCAGAGATTATACACCCAACACCTGCTTTTCCAATTTATGAATCAATGATTAATTATACAGGCTCAACTTCAGTCCCGTATGACTTAACAGAAAATAAAGATTTAAAATTCGATCCAGACAAAATATTATCTATGATAACAGATAAAACTCGTTTGTTAATTTTGATAAATCCTAATAATCCAACAGGGAGCTTTGTTGATAAAAAAGACGTAGATGTTTTAGCTGATGGTCTGAAAAAGCATCCACATGTAACAATATTAAGCGATGAAATTTATAGCAGACAAATTTTTGATGGAAAAGAAATGCCAACATTTTTTAATTATCCAGAGCTGAGGGAAAGATTAATCGTATTAGAGGGATGGAGCAAAGCCTATTCAATGACTGGGTGGAGACTTGGTTGGAGTTTTTGGCCAGAGCATTTAGTTGAACATGTTAATAAATTATTAATTAATAGTGTTTCATGTGTTAATGCTGCAGCTCAATTTGCTGGTATCGCAGCATTGGACGGACCAGATGATTCAATTGATGCGATGATGGAAAAATTTACTCAAA
>CACDNT010000002.1 GCA_902554195.1 uncultured Pelagibacteraceae bacterium | reverse complement strand
GAGCAATTCACTCAGTTGTTTTTGGTGGATTTGCATCAAATGAACTTGCCAGCAGAATAGATGACAGCAAAGCTAAGATTCTAGTCACAGCCTCATGTGGTTTTGAGCCAGGAAGAACTGTTGAATACAAGCCATTAGTTGACGAAGCAGTCAAACTAGCAAGTCATAAGATAAGTAAGATGATTTTATTTCAAAGAAAAGGTAATGAGGCTAAATTAAATGCACCTACTGAAATTAGCTGGGATGAAGCACTCGTTGATGCAAAAGATACTGACTGTGTAGAAATGAATTCAAATGAGTTTGCTTACATACTCTATACTTCAGGCACAACAGGAACACCCAAGGGAATTGTAAGAGATATTGGGGGTCACATAGTAGCTCTGAAATGGACAATGAAAAATATCTATAACATTGATGAGGGAGATATTTGGTGGTCAGCAAGTGATATAGGTTGGATTGTAGGTCACTCTTACATTGTTTATGCTCCATTATTTAAAGGATGTGCAACAGTTTTATTTGAGGGTAAACCCGTTGGCACACCTGATGCAGGGGCTTTCTGGAAAATAATTTCTGATTATAAGGTAAAATCTTTATTTACAGCTCCAACTGCCTTTAGAGCAATTAAAAAAGAAGATCCTGAGGGAAAGTTCTTCTCTAAATATGATCTTAGTAGTTTTAAAAGTTTATTTCTTGCTGGTGAAAGAGCAGATCCAGATACAATTAAATGGGCAGAAAATTTATTAAAAGTTCCAGTCATAGACCATTGGTGGCAAACTGAAACAAGTTGGGCAATAAGCTCAAATTGTACAGGAATTGAAATGATGAAAACAAAATATGGTTCAGCCTGTAAAGCAGTTCCAGGTTATGATGTAAAAATTATTAAGTCAGATCAAACTTTAGCTAAACCAAATGAAATGGGAGATATCGTAGTAAAATTACCTTTACCTCCTGGTACATTTCCAACTCTTTGGAATGCAGATGAAAGATACAAGCAAAATTATATGTCAAACTATGATGGTTACTATCAAACTTATGATGCGGGTCATATTGATGAGGATGGCTATATCTGGATTATGTCTAGGACTGACGACATAATAAATGTTGCTGGCCATAGATTGTCAACTGGTGCCATTGAAGAGGTTTTATCTGAACATCAATCAGTTGCTGAGTGCGCAGTTCTTGGTATTGCAGATAAACTAAAAGGACAATTACCAATAGGGTTAATAGTTTTAAAAGCTGGAGTTGATAAAGATAACGAAACAATTTCCAAAGAATGTATTCAAATGGTAAGAGATAAAATTGGTCCTGTGGCTGCATTTAAAGTTGCAATTGTTATTAAAAGGCTTCCAAAAACAAGATCTGGAAAAATTTTAAGAGGAACAATTAGAAAAATTGCTGATAATGTTGAATATAAAATGCCTCCAACAATTGATGATCCTGCAATTCTTGATGAGATTAAACAAGATTTAATCGATAATAAAATACTTAATAATGTTTAAAACATATTCTTTTTTGCTTATCGCTATATTTTGTGAGGTAGCTGGAACAATGTTATTGCCGGTTTCACAAAATTTTACCAAGATTATTCCAACAGTTTGTCTAACAATATTTTATCTAGTTTCTTTTTACTTAATGACATTTGTTATGGATAAACTCCCAATTGCTATTGTTTATGCCACTTGGAGCGGACTTGGAGTATTTACAATAGCATTACTTGGATATTTCTTTTTTAAACAAACTTTAGCTTGGCAAGCTATTGCTGGGTTATTCCTAATTGTTATTGGTGTTATACTGGTTAATAGTTTTACTGTAAAAATTAACTAAATCTTAAAGGTTTGCCCTCAGGTTCACCTAAAATCTTTCCATCCATCATCTTTATTTTACCAGAAATTATTGTTGCAACAGGTGTTCCTTTAAATTCAACATTGTTAAAAGGTGACCATCCACACTTGCTTTCTATATTCTCATTTTTAATTGTTATTTTCTTATTCATATCAACAATAGTGAAATCAGCGTCATATCCCTCTTTAATGTATCCTTTGTTCTGTATGCCAAATATTTTTACTGGATTTTCGCATACCAAATTTATTAATTGAGTGAGTGATAATTTTCCATGATTAACATGATCTAACATTACTGGCATAAGTGTTTGGACACCTGGCATGCCTGATGGAGAATTAGGATACTTTTTATCTTTATTTACTTTAAGATGTGGTGCGTGATCTGAGCCAATTGTATCATTTAAATTATTTCTTACTGCATACCATAATCTATCATAATGAGATTTATCTCTAATTGGTGGATTCATCTGTGCGTAAGTTCCAAGTTTATCATAACAATCAGGTGCATAAATTGTTAAATGTTGTGGCGTAATTTCAAAAGTAATATTACCTTTATGTTGAGATAAGAAATCTACTTCTTGTTTAGTGGTAATATGTAATACGTGCGCTTTCTTATTATATTTTTTTGCAAGTCTAACTATTCTTCTAGTGGAAGAAATTGCACACTCCTCACTTCTCCAAATAGGATGTGAATGCACATCACCATTTTTAATCAATTTTTTATTTTTGTTTAAGATTTCTTCATCCTCTGAGTGAACTGCTACTACTTTTGAACTATTTTGAAAAACTTTGTCGATATCTTCCTCGAGTGCTACTAAAAGATTACCTGTTGAAGAACCTACAAACAATTTGATCCCACAACAGCCTTCTAAATTTTTTAATTCAGCGAGTTGATTAACATTACCTGCGGTCGCACCAAAATAGAAAGCGTAGTTGCAATACATTCTATTTTTTGCAAGATCTAATTTTCTCTGAAATTCTTTTAAATTTGAAGTTGGAGGATTAGTGTTTGGCATCTCAAATACTGCTGTAATCCCTCCTACTGCTGCCGCCCTACTTCCAGAATTAAGGTCTTCTGTATCTGTCGAACCTGGTTCTCTAAAATGCGTCTGAGTATCTATACAGCCAGGTAATGTAATTTTATTTTTTGCATCATATACTTCTTTTGCCTCTTCTGATATTTGACCAATCTTAGATATTTTACCATCTTTAACGGCAATATCTTTATCCTCTAGTTTCCCATCAATATAAGATTGCCCATTTTTGATTATTAGATCTAACATTTGTGAAAAAAGTTATTATATTAAATTTGATGATCAATCAAATATGAATAATAGTGTTTATATATTAAAAGACAGAGCTATACTTTATGTAAATGGCCAGGACGCTAGAGATTTCTTGCAAAATTTAATTAGCAATGACATTAATAAAGTAACTGATAATTCAAGTTGTTTTGCCTCTTTGTTAACCCCTCAAGGTAAGTTTCTTTATGAATTTATTATTATAAAGCATAAGTCAGGTTTTTTTATTGATTGTGAAAAGTCTCAATCTGAAGAAATATTGAAACAATTAAATTTATATAAAATAAGATCAAAAGTAGAAATCCTTAATCTTAGCAATGAATTTGTTGTTGCAAGTTTTGGTTATGAAAAATATTTATCAATAGATGGATCAAAAGATATTCTTGGTTTTACTATGAGATATAGAGAAGATCCAATAGTTCTAGATCCAAGAAATAAAAATTTGGGTGCTAGATTAATTATTAATTTAGAAAAACTTTATTTGTCTCTAAAAAAACTTGAATTAAAAGACGACAAAATCGAGAACTATTATGATCAAAGTCATAAGCTTGGGATTGTTCCAAAGAATTTAAATAAACTAAAAAATAAATTATTTGGTATTGAATGTAATTTTGAAGAACTAAATGGTATTGATTTTAAAAAAGGATGTTACGTAGGACAAGAAAATACTGCTAGAATTAAACTTAAAAATAAACTTTCTAAGAGGTTGTTGCCAGTTGAGATAATTGAAGGAAAGTTAAATGAAGATGAAACGGTATATTGTAATCAGATTGAAATTGGAAAAATTTTGATAAATGAAGAGTATCCCTTTGCCTTGGTAAAATTTTCTAATGAAAATTTTAATAAAGACCTTACTTTAAAAAGTAAAAATGGATCATTTAAAATATTTATACCTGAATGGCTAAAGATTTAATTTTCTGGTGCGGCCAGAGAGACTCGAACTCTCATGGACTAGGTCCACACGGCCCTCAACCGTGCCTGTCTACCAATTTCAGCATAGCCGCAAATATGACCCACATTAAATCAATGACAAGTAGGTTTCAAATTGATAAATTTTATTTATGGATTTTAATCAAGAAGTAAAATTATCAACTGATCCGATTTATAAGAAGATTTCAAAGGTTATGCCTGAGATTGAGTGGGCAGTTCATGCTCCTTATATTCATAAAATTAATAAATTAAAAAAAGATAAGAATGCAGTTATACTTGCTCATAATTATCAAACTCCAGAAATTTATCACGGCATTGCAGATTTTTCTGCAGACTCTTTAGCCCTTGCTGTTGAAGCATCAAAAACCTCAGCAGATATAATTGTTATGGCTGGAGTTCACTTTATGGCTGAGACTGCAAAATTAATGAGTCCAAATAAAAAGGTTTTATTACCAGACATGAAAGCAGGTTGTTCATTATCCTCTTCAATTACGGGTAAAGATGTCAGATTGTTAAAAGAAAAATATCCAGGAGTTCCTGTTGTCTCGTATGTAAATACATCTGCTGATGTAAAAGCTGAAACAGATGTGTGTTGTACATCTGCTAATGCAGTTAAAATTGTAAAATCCTTAGGTGTGAAAAAAGTTATTTTTTTACCTGACGACTATTTAGCAAAATATGTTGCCTCACAAACCGATGTTGAAATTATCTCATGGAAAGGAATTTGTATTGTTCATGATCAATTCAACGAAAATGAGATTAAGAGTATTAGAAAAAATAATCCTGGAATTAAAATAATTGCACATCCAGAGTGTCCACCAGAAGTTATTAAAGCAAGTGATTTTGCAGGATCAACATCAGGAATGATTAATTATGTTAAAAATAATCAACCTAAAAAAGTAATGATGGTAACTGAATGTTCAATGAGTGATAACATTCAGGTTGAAAATCCAAACGTTGAATTTATAAGACCATGCAATATTTGTCCACATATGAAAAAAATTACTTTGCCAAAAATTTTAGACTGTTTAGAGAATGAAACTGGTGAAATTATCATGGACCAAGAAACAATTGATAAAGCTAGATTGTCAGTAGAAAAAATGGTTGCTATCGGTAGATAACACTTCGTGTCAAAAATTAAATTAAGTGAAACGTTTATCAAAGACAGAGTAAAACTTGCACTTACCGAAGATTTGTATCCTTACGGAGATATAACATCTAACCTCATAAACAATAATAAAATTATTGAGGCGAAAATAATTTCTAATCAGAAAGCAGTTGTTGCAGGTTTGTTATTTGTAAAACACTCTTTTAAGCAAGTTGACAAAAAAATTAAATTTATATTAAAAAAAAAGGATGGGTCCACAGTCAAAAAAAATTCTGTAATAGCACTAATAAAAGGTCAAGCTAATTCTATAATGATTGCAGAAAGGGTTGCATTAAATTTTTTATCCCATATTTCAGGAATAGCTACAAAAACAAATCAATTTGTAAAACTAGCTGGAAAAAAATGTAAAATTTGCTGCACCAGAAAGACTTTACCGAATTATAGGGTTGTTCAAAAATATGCAGTTAAATTAGGAGGCGGTACAAATCATAGATTTAATTTAAGTGATGAATTTTTGATAAAAGATAATCATATCGCTAGTTCTGATTTAAAAGAATTAGTTTCATTAGCAATAAAAAACAAAAAAGGAAAAAAAATTACAGTTGAAGTGGATAATTTAAAGCAACTGAAAAAGATTATTGGTCTTAAATTTAATACTATTTTGTTTGATAATATGAGTATTAAAAATCTTAGAGAAGGTGTAAAACTAGTTAAAAAATATTATGAAACAGAAGCCTCGGGGAATATAAATCTTAAAACTGTAAAATCTGTTGCTGCAACTGGGGTAGATAGAATTTCGATTGGAAGCATCACTCATAGCGCCCCAGCTATAGATTTCAAACTAGAAATCTAGATTATTTGTTTTTTTAATTTTTATTTTTTGTTAGCTCAGCCTGTGCGGCTGCTAATCTAGCTATTGGAACTCTGTAAGGTGAACAGGAAACATAATTAAGCCCAGCTTTTGAACAAAATTTAATACTCCTTGGATCACCACCATGTTCACCACATATACCTAACTTAATTTTTTTATTTTGTTTTTTTCCTTTAGAAACCGCTATTTCGACTAAATCTTTCACTCCGTCATCAATGGATACAAACGGATCAATAGTAAAAATCTTATTATCTATATAATCATTTAAAAATTTACCGCTATCGTCTCTACTTATTCCAAAAGTTGTTTGTGTTAAATCATTTGTGCCAAAACTAAAGAATTCAGCATGTTTCGCAATATCATCAGCCTTAATTGCTGCTCTAGGTAATTCAATCATTGTACCCACAAGAAATTCAATTTTTGTTTTATTTTCTTTTTGAACTTTTCTTGCAGTATTGATTACTAAATCTTTCATTATTTTAATCTCGGCCTCAGTTGAAACTAAAGGTATCATTATCTCGGGAAAAGCAAATTTTTGTTTGTTTTTTTTTAAGTCTGCAAGAGCCTCGAATATTGCTCTACATTGCATCTCATAAATTTCAGGAAATGAAATACCAAGTCTACAACCTCTATGTCCTAACATTGGATTTTGTTCATGAAGTTCTTCTATCCTGCTTTCAATATCTTTTTTATCTGATCCAACAACATTAGCTACTTCAGAAATTTCTTTATCAGATTTTGGTAAAAATTCATGTAACGGTGGATCTAATAATCTTACTGTAACTGGAAGACCATGCATAATCTTGAATATCTCTATAAAATCTTTTTTTTGATGCGGTAGAATCTTTTTTAAAGCATTAGATCTATCATCCAGTGTTTTTGATAAAATCATCTCTCGTACTGATAAAATTCTTTCCTCATCAAAAAACATATGTTCGGTCCTACAAAGTCCAATTCCCTCCGCACCAAAATCTCTGGCTGTTTTAGTGTCCAGAGGAGTTTCAGAGTTAGTTCGTACTTTAAGTTTTCTAATTTTATCAGCCCAGCTCATCAATTTTGAAAAATCTCCTGAGATCTCAGGTTTTATAGTTGGAACTGTACCTAAAATTATTCTTCCCGTAGAACCGTCAATAGTAATTACTTCACCCTCTTTGACCTCAGCCGAGGATGTTTTAAAGACTTTTTTATCGTAATTAATTTCAATTTCACTTGAACCAGATACACAAGGTCTTCCCATTCCTCTAGCTACAACTGCAGCATGACTAGTCATACCTCCTCTTGAGGTTAAAATTCCCTTCGCAGCATGCATTCCTTGAATATCCTCTGGAGAAGTTTCAACTCTAACTAAAATTGTATCTTGCATCATATCATTTAATCTTTCTGCTTCCTCTGAGCTGAAAACTACTTTTCCACTTACTGCACCAGGAGACGCCGGAAGACCGTTCGCTATAACTTTGATTGAACTTCTCTCATCTAAAGTAGGATGCAAAAGCGTGTCTAAAGAGTTAGGATCAACTCTTAAAACAGCATCGTTTTTATTGATTAACTTTTCTCTAACCATATCAACAGCAATTTTTACCGCTGATTTTGATGTTCTTTTTCCAGATCGAGTTTGCAATATCCAAAGTTTATTGCTTTCAACAGTGAACTCTACATCTTGCATATCCTTATAATGTTTCTCTAGTTTTTTTAAAATTTTATGTAATTCGTGATATACTTCTGGCATCGACTCTTCCATAGATGCATCATCAACTTTTGCCTCTTTTCTTGCCTTCTTTGTAATATACTGTGGAGTTCTTGTTCCAGCTACAACATCTTCTCCCTGAGCATTAATCAAATATTCTCCATAAATATTATTTGAACCATCTGAAGGGTTTCTAGTGAAGACAACTCCTGTTGCACAGTCATTACCCATATTTCCAAAAACCATAGATTGTACATTAACAGCTGTTCCCCATTCAGAAGGAATTTGATTCAACTTTCTATAAACTTTAGCTCTTTTACTTTCCCAAGATAAAAATACAGCACTTATTGCCCCGAATAATTGATGATAAACATCTTGAGGAAAATCTTTGCTAGTGTTTTTTTTTATTACATCTTTAAAATCTTTTATTAAACCATCCCAATCCTCTTCATCGAGATCCGTATCAAGCAATACACCTTTTGTTAACTTATAATTTTCTATCAATTCCTCAAAATTGTAACTTTCAACACCCATGACTACATTTCCGTACATCTGGATGAATCTCCTATAGCTATCTTTTGCAAATCTTCCGTTGGATGTTTTGTTAGCTAAAGCAACAACTGTTTTGTCATTTAGTCCTAAATTCAAAATTGTATCCATCATACCTGGCATTGAAACTCTTGCTCCAGATCGAACTGATAAAAGAAGAGGATTTTTTAAATCTCCAAATTTTTTTGATACATCTTTTTCTATTGTTTTAATTTCTTTTTTTATTTGGCTAATTAATTTGGAATTTAATTTTTTTTTATCCTTATAAAAAATTTCGCATACTTTTGTTGAGATAGTAAAACCAGGAGGTACTGGTAAACCCATTCTTCCCATTTCAGATAAATTTGCCCCTTTGCCACCTAAAAAATTTTTTGGATCTTTTATTTTTTTTGAATCTTTAGACTTAAAATTAAGAATTAACTTATTCATTATGAGCTTTTAAAAATCGAAAGTTTATATAATTTTGAAACGTTTTACATAACATATTAATAAGTTCCAAACGATTTTTTCTTAAGGTTTCATTATCTTCATTAACTTTTACATTATCAAAAAATTCGAAAACTTCTTTTTTAGTTTCAGCTAAAATTGATAATGATTTTTCACAATTTTCATCACTGTTTATGGTAGAATAATATCTCTTAATATCATTAATTTTTTTATATAAGTTTTTTTCAAAGTCACTTTTAAAAATACCAGGATCAGTTGTATCATTTATTTCTATCTCGTTATTTTTCATCTCATGATCTAAAATGTTTGATGCTCTTTTATAACTTGAATTGATGTCTATACCAATTTGGGTGTTAATTACCTTATTAAGACATTTTGCTTTTTCAAAAGATGAAAATAAATTATTTAATGAAAATGATGATAGAGTGGCATCAATTATATCGTAACGTATTTCTTTGTCTTTAAGATAGTATCTAAACCTATCTTTTAAAAAATCTTGTAATTCTTTTTGTAAATCTTTGTTTTTAAGATTGTATCCCTGGTCATCGTAAAGGCGTGAGGAATAATTCAAAAGATCATTTATTTTCAAATTCTTTCTATTTTCTATAGTGGTTCTTATTATACCTAGAGCGATTCTCCTTAATGCTAATGGATCCTTTGAACTTGTTGGTTTCTCATTAATACCAAAAAAACCCACTAAGGTATCAATCTTATCTGTAACTGATAACGTGACACTGAATGGTTTTTTTGGAACTATTGAATTGAGTCCAATTGGTAAATATTGCTCGGAGATAGCTAAAGATATATCTTTATCAAATCCTTGATATTCAGAAAAGTACCCTCCCATAAGTCCCTGAAGTTCAGGAAATTCACCAACAAGATCAGAAGTAAGATCAGTCTTACAAATTGATGCTAACAATTCTACTTTCTCTTTACTGATTAACAATTCATCTGAAATCATTCCACTAATTTTTCTCATTCGTTGAACTTTGTCGAAATAAGATCCAAGCCCTTTAAAAAAATTCATTGATTTTAATTCTGACACTTTTTTTACTAAATTTTGAGTTTTATCTTTATTCCAAAAAAATTCTGCATCACTTAATCTTGCATCAACTACTCTTTCATTACCTATTTTAATGAGACCTTTTTTATCTTTTTTATTTGTTACAATTAAAAATTCATTTGTAATTTCATTTTTGTCATTGAATGTTGGAAAATACTTCTGGTGAGACTCCATTGTTAGGGTCAAAATCTCTTTAGGAATCGATAAAAATTTTTTATCAAATTTGCATAATAAAACATTTGGGCTATCTACTAAATTTACAACCTCATCCATCAACTTGGGATTTTTATTAATTTTTAACCCTTTTTTCCCTAATATTTTCAAAAAAGATTTATTGATTATTTTTAATCTTTTATTTTGATTAATGATCACTCCATTAGCTTCAAAAAATTTTTCATATTTCTTAAAATTTTCAAAAGATCTTTTTTTTTCTTCAAAATCTTTATCTAAAAAAGTCAAATTAGAGGAAGTTAAATGATGAAATTTAAAACTTACAATTTTTTTATCAAATATTGATAAAATTGATTTTAATGGTCTTCCCCAATTTAAATCAAATTCACCCCATTTCATTGATTTCTTCCATTGATAATTACTCAAAATTTTTGGAGTGAATTCAGTGAGTAAATCATGTGTTTTTAATGAGGTTGCTACAGTTTTGTAAAAATAAAATTCATCCTTTTCGGTTTTTTTTTTAAATAAATCCTTTTTGTTAATTTTGTTTGATCTCAAAAAACCCTCCAACGCTTGTTCAGGAGCGCTAGTTTTAGGACCTTTAATCTCTTTAGATTTAATCTTAATTTGTTTATCTAGGCCTTCAAAAACAAGAACTAATCTATTTGGAGTTGAAAAAGAAAAATTTTTTTTTGATCTAATTAATTTTTCCTCAAATAAATTTTTAAAATCTTCAAAAATTTTTTCTCTTAAATTTTTTTGAAGCCCAGCAGGAATTTCTTCACTAAATAGCTCTAAAAAAAATTCTGACATTCTATGTTTGCGACTGTAACCAAATTGTAGCAGCTTGTTTTGTAATTTCTCTTATTCGACCAATATATTCTGCTCTTTGCACAACACTAATTGCTCTGCGAGCATCCAATACGTTAAATATATGACTTGCTTTCAAACATTGATCGTATGCAGGTAAAGATATATTTTTTTCAACTAATGATTTTGCTTCACTCTCATGCATATCAAATATTTTAAATAAGTTTTCTGTATTAGCATGCTCAAAGTTATAAGCTGAAAATTCTTTTTCTGATTGATGAAAAACTTCCCTGTAATCAATACCTTCATCATTCCAAACTAAATCATAAACGTTTTTTTTCTGCTGAGTAAACATACAAATTCTTTCAAGGCCATAGGTTATCTCTACTGAGACTGGTTTACATTCAAAACCTGCCATTTGTTGAAAATATGTAAATTGAGATATTTCCATGCCATCACACCAAACTTCCCATCCAAGACCTGCAGCACCTAGAGTTGGGCTTTCCCAATCATCTTCAACAAATCTAATATCGTGCTCTTTATGATTAATTCCTATTACCGACAAACTATTTAAATAAAGTTTTTTAATATTAATTGGAGAGGGTTTTATTATAACTTGAAATTGATAATAATGCTGAAGTCTATTTGGATTATCTCCATATCTTCCATCTGTAGGTCTTCGTGAAGGTTGAACATACGCTGCTTTCCATGGCTTAGGTCCAAGAGATCTTAGAGTAGTAGCTGGATGAAATGTTCCAGCTCCAACTTCCATATCATAAGGTTGCAAAATTACACATCCATTTTTACTCCAAAATTTTTGAAGATTTATAATTGTATCTTGGAAAGTTTGAAATTTTGGTTTTTTTTTAATTTTTTTAGAGGCCATATTTTTGCCAAACTGATTTTTCCTCTAATATATTTGCTAATTGATCGACATGATCATTTGAAGACGACAATTTTTTACTAAGCCAGCTTTTTGATTTTTCAAATTTTTTAATAACAACATCTTCTCCAAATTTTTCTCTTAATATCTGATTTGCATTTCCTATATCATCTATCAAACCAAGATCTTTGGCTTTTCTACCTGACCAAAATTCACCTGAAAATAATTCTACTTCAGATTTTTTAAGTTTTGATGACCTGCTTTTTTCGACCACCTCTATGAAATCTTTATGTAGGTCTAATTGTATATTTTTTAATCTTTCGATGTCTTCCTTTTTTTCATCTAGAAATGGGTCTAATGTACTTTTATTTTTCCCAGCAGTATGCACTCTTCTCTCAACACCTATCTTTTTTATCAATTCTGTAAAACCAAAAGAAGAGTAGATTACTCCTATTGAGCCTATTATTGAACTTGAGTTCGCATAAATTTCATCTCCAGCACAAGCTATTAGATATCCGCCTGAAGCTGCTACATCTTCGGCAAAAACTATTACTTTTTTTTTATTTTTTTTTGCCTGTTGTCTAATTAAGCTGTAAATTAAATGTGATTGAACAGGAGAACCTCCAGGAGAGTTTATTGTTATAGCAACACATGGTGCTTTTTTTAGAGAAAATGCTTTTGTAATAATGTCTTCTTGGCCAGAAAAATCTATACCTTGTTTAAATTTCCCTACATTCCCAATAACTCCACTTAGCTTAATATGTGGAATAATTTTTTTCTTTTTAAAAAAAGAGAGCATTTTTAATATTTATAGAATTTTTTTATGAATATAAAGACACCTTATAATTGAAGATTCAGGTGCGTCAATTGATAAGTATAAAAAGCAACCTTTTGTACTAATTTGCTCAATTAATGGGAAGTGTCATACAATTAAAAAACAAAATTAATAATTCATATTTTCAACTAAAAAATTCAGTTGAAGATAGATTGATGTTAGTTGAAGAAAAAATAAAGTCTAAATTAGAGAGCAAAGTAGACTTAGTTCATAAAATGACAAACTATCACCTCGATACAGGCGGAAAGAGATTAAGAGCCTTACTAACTTTAGGTTCTGCAAAATTATGTGGATATGCAAAAGGAACTAGAGATATTAATTTGGCTGCTTGTGTAGAACTTATTCACTCAGCAACTTTAATGCATGATGATGTAATAGATAATGGATCTATTAGAAGGGGGAGAAAAACTTTAAACAAAGTTTGGGATAATCACTCTTCTGTTTTAGTTGGAGATTATTTACTTAGTAGATGTTTTGAAATGATGGTAGATGACGGAAATATTGAGGTTTTAAAATTATTATCTTCAACTTCCTCTAAGATTGCTCAAGGAGAAGTTCTTCAATTACAACACAGAGGAGAGGTAGATATGTTGGAGGAAACTTATTTAAGAATAATTTCTGCGAAAACTGCTGAATTATTTGCAGCAGCTACCAAAGTTGGTGCAATTTTGTCAGATGTGTCATCAAAAGAAAAAGAGGCTTTAGAATTTTACGGAAGGAATTTGGGATTAACTTTTCAAATAGCTGATGATACTTTAGATTACAATTCTGAGTCAAAATTATTTGGAAAAAAAATTGGCAAAGATTTCTATGAAGGAAAAATTACTCTGCCAATAATCTTATTATTTCAAAAAGCAAATCTTAAAGAAAAGGAAAATCTGAAAAGTATTTTTTTAAAAGATAGAAGAGATGAAAATGATTTTAATTATACAATATCTTTAATCAAACAATATGAAATTATTAAAGAATGTTATCAAAAAGCGAATCATTACATAAATTTAGCGTCAAACTCATTATCGATATTTAAAGACTGTAATGAAAGAAATATTCTTGAAAATTTAACTTCATTTAGTTTGTCAAGGGATTTTTAGGGACTTAAAAGACTTTTTGTCCAATTACCATTTTTATCTAAAGAATACTTTAATCTTTCGTGTATTCTGTTATCTCCATCTAACCAAAATTCAATTGAGGAAGGTGTTAAATTCCAGCCAGACCAATGGCTTGGTCTCGGTACATTATCTTTGTCATTATATTTTTTTTTATAATTCTCTAAAGCATCTAAAAGTTCATCTCTAGAATGGAGAATACTACTTTGTTTTGAGGCCCAAGCGCCTATTCTGCTATCATATGCTCTTGAGTTATAGTACTCATCAGCAGTTTGATCATCTACTTGTTTCAATGTTCCAACTATCCTTATTTGTCTTAGTAAACTTTTCCAATGAAAGCACATTGTAGCATTCGGGTTTCCTTTTATTTCATTACCTTTCTGACTGTTTAAATTTGTATAAAAAACAAATCCTTTTTCACTATGACCTTTGAGCAGAACCATTCTTACTGAGGGAATACCCTCTTTATTTGCTGTACCAAGTGCTAAAGCATTAGGATCATTAATTTCTTTTTTTTTAGCCTCTTCAAACCATCTTTGAAATAGTTCAAATGGATTATCAAGATCTGAGAAGCATTTATTAAGCCCAAGTGAGTTTTTTTGATTCATAATTTTAACAAAATAATCTATACAATATAAATAATGTCATTTAATACTTTTGGAAAGTCTTTTCGTTTTACAACTTGGGGAGAATCCCATGGTCCAGCTATAGGGTGTATTATAGATGGGTGTCCACCATTAATACCATTAAAAGAAGCCGATATTCAAAAAGAATTAAACAAACGAAAACCTGGGCAATCAAAGTTTACTACTCAAAGGAAGGAGAGTGACAAGGTTCAAATTCTTTCAGGAGTTTTTGAGGGAAAAACGACTGGGACACCAATATCATTGATAATTTACAATGAAGATATGCGTTCAAAGGATTATAATGATATTAAAGATAAATTTAGACCAGGACATGCTGATTTCACATATTTTAAAAAGTATGGAATAAGAGACTACAGAGGCGGTGGTAGATCATCTGCAAGAGAAACAGCTGCAAGAGTTGCAGCAGGTGCTGTGGCAAAAAAAGTTTTAGAAAATAAATTAGGAAAAAAATTTAAAATCACTGGAGCTGTAACCCAACTTGGAATATTAGGATGTGATACTAATAAATGGGATGATAAGATAATTTCTAAAAATCCATTTTTTTGCCCAGATAAATCAATGTTAAAAATTTGGGAAAAATACTTGTTAAGTATTAGAAAAGCTGGATCGTCATGTGGAGCGATAATCGAAGTAAGAGCGAACGGTATTCCTGCTGGATTAGGAGCACCTATATACTCAAAATTAGACTCTGATATAGCATCAGCTATGATGAGTATAAATGCTGTTAAAGGAGTTAATATTGGCTCAGGTATGAACTCAGCACAATTGTCAGGTGAGGAAAATTCAGATGAAATTTCTCAAAATAGAAAAAAAACAAAATTTAAATCTAATAACGCTGGAGGGATTCTGGGAGGCATTTCTTCAGGTCAAGAGATAATTGTCTCTTTTGCTGTAAAGCCAACTTCTTCAATTTTAAAAAGTAGAAAAACAATCAATAAATTTGGAAAGAATACAAGTATATCAGTAAAAGGTAGACATGATCCATGTGTGGGTATAAGAGCTGTACCTGTGGGTGAAGCAATGTTATCTTGTGTTTTATTAGATCATTATCTTCTACACAAAGCTCAGTGTAGTTAATTTTGTTTTTTCAAAACTATATTGGAATTTAGTAAATCTAAAACTTTTTCCTCAATTGAAACTGAGTCAAGATTTGCCGCTTTATACATTTTATCTGGAGTATCCTGATCAATGAAAATATCTGGTAACGTTAATGATCTAAATTTTAAATTAGAGTCCATTAAACCTTTTTTTGTCAAAAAATTTACCACATGAGATCCAAAACCACCGATTGAACCCTCCTCAATAGTCATGATCGCTTCATGAGTTGTAGCTAATTGCCAAATAAGATTTTCGTCTAAAGGTTTTGCAAATCTCGCATCAACGACTGTTATTGACACACCTTTTTTTGATAAATTTTCTGCGGCCTTCAAAGTTTCATTCAATCTTGCTCCAAAATTAAGGATAGCTAATTTTTTTCCCTCTTTGATAATTTTTGATTTCCCTATCTCAATTTTCTCATTTATTGAAGGCAAAATTGAACCCAGTCCTGTTCCTCTTGGATACCTAAATGCGCACGGTCTATCATTAATCTCGGTTGATGTATTTATCATTCTTACAAGCTCAGCTTCATCACTTGCTGCCATAACAATAAAATTTGGTAAAGTTGTTAAATATGTAGTATCAAAACTTCCAGCATGTGTTGGTCCATCAGCCCCAACAAGTCCTGCTCTATCAATCGCGAATCTAACCGGTAAACTTTGAATTGCTACGTCATGAACTACTTGGTCATAAGCTCTTTGAAGAAAAGTAGAATAAATAGCTGCATAGGGTTTAAAGTTTTCGGTAGCTAAACCTGCTGCAAATGTAACTGCATGTTGCTCAGCAATCCCAACATCAAAAGTCCTATCTGGAAATTCTTTCCGAAAAATGTCAAGACCAGTGCCATCAGGCATTGCAGCTGTAATAGCTACAATTTTACTGTCTTTTTTAGCATGTTGAATTAAGGTCTTGGCGAAAACCTTTGTGTATGATGGTAACTTACTAACACTCTTAAATTGTTCGCCAGTTTTAACATTAAATTTTGATACTCCGTGATAATTGTCCTTTGCTTCCTCTGCGAAAGTATAACCTTTTCCCTTTTTTGATTTAATGTGAATTAAAATTGGTCCTTCATGCTTAGAGTCTCTAGCATTTTTTAAAATTGGAATTAATGAATTTAAATCATGACCATCAATTGGGCCAATGTAATAAAATCCGAGTGAACTAAACAAAGTTCCACCTGTCACAGCTGATCTTAGTAAATCTTCTGCTTTACCAGCCTTAGCACTAAATCTTTTTGAAAAAGCTGACATAATTAATTTAATAGTCTCTCTTAAACTAAAATAAATTTTTCCTGAAAAAATTTTTGCTAAATAAGTGCTCATTGCTCCAACTGGTCTAGCAATTGACATGTCATTATCATTTAAAATTACGATCATCTTAGTTTTTGAGGCACCAGCATTATTCATAGCTTCATAAGCCATTCCTGCACTGATTGCCCCGTCACCAATTACTGCAATTACATTGTCTGATTTATTAGACAGTTTGTTTGCTTCTGCTATACCTAGAGCTGATGAAATTGATGTTGAGCTGTGTGCAGCACCAAAGGGATCATATTCACTCTCTGATCTTTTTGTAAAACCAGAAAGACCATTTCCTTGTCTAAGAGTTCTTATTCTATCTTTTCTACCGGTTAAAATTTTATGTGGATAGCACTGATGACCCACATCCCAGATTAATTTATCATGGGGTGTATTAAAAATATAATGTAAAGCCACAGTTAATTCTACAACTCCAAGACTTGCTCCAAGATGACCACCGGTCACCGAAACAGCATCAATCATTTCCTCTCTTAATTCATCAGCAACTTTTTGTAATTTTGACTCAGGTAATTTTTTTAAATCTGACGGAAAATTAATTTCATCTAACAGTTCGTATTTTTTTTTCATTTATTTCTATTCAAAATATAATTTAATGTTTCTGACAAATTTATTGATTTAGATCCATATTTTTCTAATTTACTTTTTATTCTTAAGATTAAATTATTAGCATATTTAATAGTATTTTTGTATCCTAGTAAACTAATTAGAGTAGCTTTTCCTTTTTTTTTATCCTTACCAGTTTTTTTTCCTGCAACACGCAAACTTCCCTTATAATCAATCAAATCATCAGCGACCTGAAATAACAAACCTATATCAGCACCAATATTTTCAAATTTCTTAATATCACTTTTATTTTTTTTCTTAATTATTAATGGTGCTGCACAACAAAAACTAAAAAGTTTTCCAGTTTTTTTAATTTCCATCTCTTCAATCCTTTTTTGAGAAATTTTCTTACGTTCATAATTTAAATCTAAATATTGACCTCCTGCTATTCCAAGATGGCCTGAGCTTTCAGAAATTTTATTAATTAAATCAATCTTAATTTTTTCACTAATTTTTAAGTCTTTATGACTTAAAATTTCAAAAGCCATTGTTAAAAGTGAATTTCCAGCTAAAACTGCAGTAGCCTCTCCAAATTTAACATGTGCAGATGGTTTGCCTCTTCTTATAGAGTCATCATCCATACATGGTAAATCGTCATGTATTAATGAATACGCATGAATACATTCAACCGCAGCACCAATAACGATAAGAGTTTTATAATCTAACTTAAATAGAGACCCAACATCAATTAAAATTTTGGATCTTATTTTTTTTCCTCCAGAAAAAAGACCGTATTTCATTGCAACTATTAAATTTGATTTTTTTTGTTTGGCAATAAATCTTCTTAAAAACAAATTTGTATCTTTTGCAATTTTATTTAATTTTCTTTGCATCTTTTTTTTTATTAATCTTGGATATTTTTTCTTTTGTCTTCTCATTTATTTCTTTGGTATTTTTTTGAAATTTTTTCTCAATTATATTATTGAGTTTGATTAAATCTTGATACTTGTCTAAAGAGTTTCCTAAATCCTTTTGATTTTCCAATTCCTCAATCATCTTATTTGCCTCAGTGGTTAATTCTTCAAGAGATAATGAATTATAATCATTTGGTAAATTTTTATCTTTCATATAATACTCTCAAATAATACATGAAAATTAATCTTGCAAATATTAAAAAAGCGAGGAATCTCTTAAATAAAAGAGAGTGTGTTGCTATACCAACCGAAACTGTTTATGGAATAGCTGGGAATGCATATTCTGATACAGCTTGTAAAAAAATATTTAGATTAAAAAAAAGACCAATGAATAACCCTCTGATTATTCATTATTATGATTTAAAAAAATTAAAAAATGATTGTGATCTAAACGCTGATTTTTTAAAATTATATAAAAGATTTTGTCCTGGGCCAATAACATTTATCTTAAATCAAAAAAAAAAATCAAAAATTTCAAAAGTAGCAACTAATAAAAAAAATACTCTTGCTGTGAGATTTCCAAAACATCCAGTAGCAAGAATTCTGTTAAAATATTTGAAATTTCCTATCGCAGCACCTAGTGCAAATATATCTTCAAGAGTTAGTGCGGTAACTTCTTCAGATGTAAAAGACGATTTTGGAAAAAAAATTAAGTATATACTTGAAGGTGGAAGATCTTCGGTTGGGGTTGAGTCTACAATTATTGATCTAAGAAAAAAACCAAAAATTTTAAGATTAGGTGGTATAGAAGTTGGAATTATCCAAAAAATATTAAAGAAGAAAATTTCAATAAATACAAATCCTTCAAAGATTTCAGCTCCCGGCCAATTAAAAATTCATTATTCACCTGGAATCCCAATCAGACTTAATGTTAAAAAAATAAAAAAAGATGAGGCTTTTTTACTAATTAAGAAAAATAAGATTAACAAAACGAACTATTATTTTTTATCAAAAAAGGGCGACTTAAAAGAAGCTGCAAAAAATCTGTATACCATTTTGAGAAAGATAAAAAAAGATAATTACAAATCTATAGCTGTAGATAAAATCCCAAATATAGGAATCGGCAAAACTATTAACGATAGATTAATAAGGGCTTCAAAATTTTAATGACTATTCCTCTTGAAATAATTGATTTATCAAAAACTTATGACACAAAAGAAGCTGTTCGAGATATTTCTTTTAAAGTAAATGAAAATGAAATCATTGGAATTCTTGGACCTAACGGATGCGGTAAAACTACAACAATAGGTATGATACTAGGTTTACTAAAGCCTACTAAAGGGAAGGTTCTTATAAATGGTATTGAAATTGAAAAACAAAGAGTTGAATTATTGAATAAATTAAATTTTATTTCACCATATATTGAGTTACCAAAAAAATTGACTGTAAAGCAAAATCTTGAAGTTTATGGAAGACTTTATGATGTTAAAGAACTTGGAATTAAAATTGATTATCTTTGTGAAAAATTAAGGCTTAATGAATTTATTAATAAAATAACAGGAGAACTTTCCTCTGGTCAAAAAAATAGAGTCAGTCTAGCTAAATCAATAATTAATGATCCATCAGTTCTTCTTCTTGATGAACCAACTGCATCTCTAGATCCTGAAACAGGAGATTTTGTTAGGAGTTTTTTAGAGGAATACCAAAAAGAAAAAAAAACCTCTATTCTGCTTGCTTCGCATAACATGGCAGAAGTTGAGAGATTATGTTCTTCAGTTCTAATGATGAATAAAGGATCTATTATTGATCAAGGAACTCCTGGTGAGTTAATTAAGAAACATGGAAGAAGAAATATGGAGGAAGTTTTTTTAAAACTTACAAGAGATTTAATATGAATCTAAATAAAATGTATGGACTTTTTTTGAGACATTTTTATCTCATCAAAAGTTCTTTACCAAGAGTTTTGGATTTAATTTATTGGCCAACAATACAAATTATTCTTTGGGGATTTATTTCTAAATTTTTTTCAATTTATAGTGATTATTACAATAATACACTTGGAATAATTCTTACATGTGCAATTCTTTATGACATTCTTTTTAGATCTAGCATAAGCTTTAATATGCTTTTTTTAGAGGAAATCTGGAGTAGAAATTTTACTAATTTATTTATTGCTCCATTGAAGCTGAAAGAAATAATTATATCTTTAATTTTTACTGCTTTGATAAGGACATTAATCGGTCTAGTGCCCGCAATCATTTTAACTTCTCCACTATTTGGAGTTTCAATTTTAAAATTAGGTTTTCCACTCTTTATATTATTTTTAAGTTTGTACATATTTGGGATTACACTAGGTTTATTTGTGAGCTCAGGTTTAATGAGATACGGACCATCCTTTGAAAATATAGCTTGGTCATCATTATTTTTACTTGCTCCCTTAGGCTGTATCTACTATCCAATAGAAATCCTTCCTGAATTTTTTCAAATAATTGCAAAAGGCTTACCATTAGTTTACATTTTTGATGAAACCAGAAATATTTTAATAAATGGTCTTGTAGATTACGAAAATATAAAACAAGCTTATTTATTAAATTTAGTTTATTTAATTTTTGGAATAGGACTGTTTTATCTATCTTTTTTAAGAGCGAGAGTAAAAGGGACGTTAATAAATATGGGCGAATAATTGGTGCGCCTGCTAGGAGTCGAACCCAGAACCTCCTGATCCGAAGTCAGGCGCTCTATCCAGTTGAGCTACAAGCGCATATCATATTAATATATCATTTTATGGAAAAAAAAATAAATTTGACAGTTGATAAGACCGAAAATGAACTCCGTGTTGATATTTTCATTAAAAAGAGGGAGGATATTATCAGTCGAACAAGAATAAAAAATCTTATTCTAGATAATAAGTTAAAAATAAATAATAAGATAATAACTGATCCATCGAAAAAAATTTTTTTTAATGATGAAATAAAATTAGTCATACCCGAACCAAAAAAAGCTTCCTTAAAACCTTATGAGTTTAATTTAGATATAGTATATGAAGACAAAGATTTGATTGTTTTAAATAAACCGTCTGGAATAGTAATGCATCCTGGTGCAGGTAATTTTGATAACACAATCGTAAATGCACTTATGAATTATAGTAAAAATTCTTTTTCTAATATTGGAGGTGAACTAAGACCTGGAATAGTACATAGAATTGATAAAAATACATCTGGATTAGTTGTTATTGCAAAAAATAATCAAACTCACGAACACCTCTCTAATCAGTTTAATCAACATACCATCCAAAGAGTTTACCAATTATTAATCTGGGGTAAAATTAGACCATCTAAAGGTAAAATAGAAACCTTTATTACAAGAAGCTCAAAAAATAGACAAATGATGGAGGTTAGCAACAGCAAAGGGAAAAAAGCAATTACAAATTACAAAACTTTAGAAATTTTTGAAAATAAAAATATTCCAACTTTTAGTTTATTAGAGTGTCAATTAGAAACAGGCCGAACTCATCAAATAAGAGTTCACATGAATTATTTAGGTAACAGTATAGTTGGTGATGATAAATATAAAAAAAAATTTAAAAAACTTAAAGATATTGAACCATCATTAGAAAAAATTTTAACAAAATTAAAAAGACAATTTCTGCACGCTAAAACATTGGGATTTATACATCCAAGGAAAAATAAGCAGATGATTTTTAATTCAATTTTACCAAATGAACTTGAAAAAATACTAAAAACACTCAGAAATATGGGTAAATAAAACATTGAAAAATTTTTAATATTAATTAGATAAACTGTCTATGAGCACAACTATGAATAACAATTTACCCATTTTAAGTAATGAAGGTGGCCTGTCTGCATATCTCGAGCAAATAAAAAAATTTCCAATGCTTGATGCAGAAGAGGAGTACATGCTCGCTAAAAATTGGAAAACGACAGGAAATATTAAGTCAGCAGAAAAACTTGTAACAAGTCATTTGAGATTGGTTGCAAAAATTGCAATGGGTTATAAAGGTTATGGACTACCAATTAACGAGATGATATCTGAAGGTAATATTGGACTGATGCAAGCTGTCAAAAAATTTGAGCCAGAAAAAGGTTTTAGATTAGCAACTTATGCGATGTGGTGGATAAAAGCTTCTATTCAAGAATATATCTTAAAATCTTGGAGCTTAGTAAAAATTGGTACAACTACTGCACAAAAAAAATTATTTTTTAATCTTAAAAAATTAAAAAATCAAATTGCACCACAGGCTGAGGGTGATTTAAGAAATGAGCATGTAAATAAAATCGCTGAAAAATTAGATGTTAGTAAAGAAGAGGTTGTCTCCATGAATCGTAGACTATCTGGAAAAGAATTTTCTCTTAATGCCCAAGTCGGTGAGGATGGTGATGAATGGCAAGATTGGTTAGTAGATAAAGAATTAGATCACGATCTTAAGTTTGCTCATCAAGAGGAAATGAAACAAAGAAAAGATTTATTAAAAGACTCAATTAAAGTTTTAAATGATCGAGAAAGGGAAATTTTATATTCAAGAAGATTGAATGATGACCCGACTACTTTAGAAGATTTAAGTAAAAAATATAAGATTAGTCGTGAAAGAGTAAGGCAGATTGAAAATAAAGCATTTGAGAAACTACAAAAGCACATGCTTTTGCTTGCTAAATCAAAAAATCTTTTACCTGTAAATTAAATCTCGAAAGGATTTTCAACTAAGATTGTGTCATCCCGTTCAGGACTAGTTGATATACTTGATATTTTTGCTCCAATAAAGTCTTCAATTGCAAATAAATATTTTTTTGCATTCTCTGGTAGGTCGTTAATATTTTTGACCCCATTGGTTGAAGTTTTCCATCCATCAAAAGTCTTATATATAGGTTTGATTTTAAGTTGATCTTCAACTGCTGCTGGAAGATAATCTATTTTTTTTCCATTAAGATCATATTCGACACACATCTTAATTTCATCTAGTTCATCCAAAACATCGAGTTTTGTAAGCGCAATGCCATCAATTCCAGAAATTTTTATTGTCTGTCTCACTAAAACACCGTCAAACCATCCACATCTTCTTTTTCGACTTGTAACAGTTCCAAATTCTTTGCCTCTTGTACCTAATAACTCACCAATTTTATTTACTAACTCTGTTGGAAAAGGTCCTTCACCTACTCTTGTCGTGTAAGCTTTGGTTATACCTAATACATAATGAATTGAGTTAGGCCCACATCCGGTTCCTGTTGCAGCACTTGAGGCCACAGTATTGGAAGAAGTTACAAAAGGATATGTTCCATGGTCAACGTCTAAAAGGATTCCCTGTGCACCTTCAAATAATATTCTTTTCTTTTGTTTTTTAAATTGATCGATCTTAAGCCATACTGGTGCTGAATATTTTAGAATTTCGGGAGCGATTTTTAGAAGATCATCTTTAAGCTGATTTTTCTCAAATATCTTTTTACCCAAACCCTTTCTAATAGCGTTATGATGCAGTAAAACTGTTTCTAATCGTTGGTTCAAATTTTTTTCTGATCTAAGATCCATTACTCGAATTGAACGTCTTCCAACTTTATCCTCATAAGCAGGTCCAATGCCTCTCCTTGTCGTTCCAATTTTACTTTTACCTGCTGCATCTTCTCTTATTTCATCCATTTCTCGGTGAAATGGTAAAATTAGGTTCGCTGCCTCAGAAATCATGAAATTTTCTGAATTTACATTCACACCTTTTTCTCCAATTTCTTTAATTTCATCCAACAATGCCCAGGGGTCAACGACAACACCATTTCCGATAATTGAAACTTTATTTTTTCTAACTATTCCTGAAGGAAGCAATCTAAGTTTGTAAGTTACTCCATCTATAACTAAGGTATGTCCAGCATTATGACCGCCTTGAAATCTAATTACAACATCAGCTTGTTCTGATAGCCAATCCACAATTTTTCCTTTTCCTTCATCTCCCCACTGCGAACCAACTACTGCAACATTTTTCATTATTTATATATTTTTTTTAACTCAATAGAATTTAAATGATTTATTGGACCATTACCTTTACCAATTTTAGGGTTTGTTAATATGGCAGAATTTACATATTTAACTCCTAGCTCACAAGATCTCTTTAGCGTTTTTCCACATGAAAAAAAAGAGGTTATTGCAGTTGATAGTGTACAGCCTGTGCCATGAGTGTTTTTAGTATTAAACCTTCTATTTGAAAATACTCTAATATCTTTTTTATTTACAAATATATCATTTACCTTTTTTGATCTTAAATGTCCTCCTTTTACTAATACATTAGGTACACCCAGTTTAATGAATTCATTTGCAGCAAGAATCATATCATTTTGATTTTTTATTTTGATACCAGTTAAGATTTCAGCTTCAGGAACATTAGGCGTAATTAAAGTTACTTTATTAATTAATTTTTTTTTCATCAATCGTACAGCTGAGTCAGTAATAAGCTTAGAACCGCCTTTGGCTATCATCACTGGGTCTAAAATAATCTTTTTAACTTTCATTTCATTCAATGCTCTTAATACCTTGTCTATTACTCTTGTAGAATGAAGCATTCCAATTTTAATAGCATTGGGCCTTATATCTTTAATAGTATGAATTATTTGATTATAAATTACATTTGGTGGAACGGATATTACTGATTTCACACCTTTTGTGTTTTGGACTGTAACTGCAGTTACTGCAGTCATAGAATATACACCTAGACTGGTAGCAGTTTTGATGTCTGCCTGAATTCCTGCACCACCTGATGAGTCAGATCCTGCTATGATTAAAATTTTTGATTTTATTTTCAAATTATCTAATTTTTTTCAAAATTATATTAACACATTTAACAAGAAGTCTTTTATTTTCACTTTCTCCCATAATTCTTATTTTTGACTCCGTTCCCGATTTTCTTACAAGAATTCTACCACTGCCTGTAATTAATTTTGAGGCTAGCTTGATAGCTTTCTTAATTTCAGGTTTGTTAATTATGTTTTTATCTTTCACTTCAATATTTTTAAGTAATTGTGGGGTTTTATTAAAGTTTTCAAAAAATTCACTGGCTCTTTTTCCCTTTCTAAGAGCAAATAAGGACTCCAGAGCAACAAGTAAACCATCTCCTGTAGTTGCAAATTTACCTAGAATAATGTGCCCTGATTGTTCTCCGCCTAAATTAAATTTATTTTTTTGCATTACCTCTTTTACGTATCTATCACCAACATTAGCACGTATAAATTTAATACCTTTTTTTTTAAAATATTTTTCAAGGCCGTAATTAGACATTAATGTTCCAACTACCCCACCTTTTAACATTTTTTTATTTTTCCACCTTGTAGCTAGTGCAGCGATAATTTGATCACCATCTATAATGTTACTTTTTTCATCACACATAATTATTCTATCTGCATCACCATCTAATGAAATACCTAAATGAGCCTTATGCTTTTTAACAGCCGATTTTATCTTTTCAGGAAATGTAGAGCCACAATTTTTGTTTATATTTAATCCATTAGGATTAACTCCTATTGCAATCACCTTAGCTCCCAAAGATTTTAGTAGTTCTGGACCAGCTTTGTACCCTGCTCCATTTGCACAATCAATTACAATTCTCAGTCCTCTTAAATTAAATTCCTTTGTAAAATTTTTTTTTAATATCTTGATGTAATCATCTGTACCTGTCTCTAATCTTTTTACTCTACCTAATTTTTCAGGCTTCGATAGATTTTTGATAATTTTTTTATCTATTAAACTTTCAATTTTTTTTTCAATTTTATCTGATAGTTTCATACCATCAGGCCCAAATAGTTTTAATCCATTATCATTATGAGGATTGTGAGAAGCTGTAATCATAATTCCCATATTAGCCCTCATAGCTTTTGTGAGCATCGCTAAACCATTTGTGGGTAAAGGTCCCAAAGTATATACATGCATACCTGCTGATGCCAATCCAGATACAAGTGCTGGTTCTAAAGTGTATCCAGATAATCTAGTATCTTTTGCTATTATTGCGGTTTGTTTTCTTTTTTTTTGAGATTTGAAATATGTTCCACTTGCTAAGCCAAATTTAAAAAACATATCTCCATTTATATTTTTACTATTGATAGCCCCCCTAATACCGTCAGTACCAAAATATTTTTTTGTCATTAATTATTTATAATATTCTTAAAGATCTTTAATCCCTGTATTGTTTCATTAACATCATGAATTCTTAAAATTTGAACCCCTTGCATCATGAGATATATTGATGATGCTATTGTTCCCCCGTTTCTGAATTTACTTTCATTTTTTCCAGACAACTCCTTAATAAATCTTTTTCTTGAATTGCCCACAAGTATAGGAAAACCAAGAGAATGGAAAATAGAAATATTGCGTATCAAATTCATATTATGTTTCAAATTTTTTCCAAAACCTATACCAGGATCTAGAATAATTTTATTGTGTTTAATACCCTTCGATCTTAGAAGTTTTATTTTTTTTTCAAAAAAATCGTATATGTCTAATAACTCATTTTTATATCTAGGGTTTTTTTGCATGTTTTCAGGAGTTCCTTGTGAATGCTGAATTACAAATGGTACTTTATATTTCTTTAATATATCTAAAGTTTTAGTGTCAAATTCTAATCCTGAGACATCATTAATTAATTTAACTCCTAAATCTATTCCTTTAATCATAATTCTAGACTTTCTGGTATCTAAAGAAATCGGTATTTTTTTTTTAATTAATGATTTTAAAATTTTCTCAATTCTTTGCCATTCTAAATTTTCTTTAATTACTTTTGATCCTGGGCGTGTCGACTCACCACCAATATCAATCAAATTTGCACCGCAGTTGAATAAACTAATCGCATGATTAATTCCTTTTTTTTTTGAATTAAATTTCCCACCATCTGAAAAGCTATCAGGTGTCAAGTTTAAGACACCCATAATATTAGGTATTTTACGAAAATCTAAATTTGAAAAATTTTTTTTTTTTGATTTAATTTTTTTTAAATCGAAGTTAATTTTTCTTTTAATTAATTTAGGCAAATATTTTATTTGATTAACAAATATCTTTTTTTTTGAGTTTCTTGTTATTATCTCTATTTGATCAAATGAAATTTCTTTGATCCCGTTAAGTGGTATAGTTTTATTTTTGCTAACTAATTTTTTTGAGCTATTTCCATAGTAGAGATTACACAATCTTGTGTAATATCTAGACATTAAGATTAATGAACAATTTTAGGTTTAAGTCCCATTGCACCTAAAGCAGAGCTCTTGTCATCGTCAACTTTTAGATCTTGTTTGTCAGCAGGGTATATATTTTTAGTAATTATATTTTCGATTTCTTCACCTGTTAATGTTTCATATGTCATAAGAGCTTTTGCAATTTTATGTAAATCATCAATTTTTTCTGTTAATATTTCTTTAGCTTTATTATAGCCCTCATCAACTAATTTTCTAATTTCTTTATCTATCTTTTGAGCTACCTCCTCAGAAACTGATTGTGTTTGAGTTACAGATCTTCCCAAGAAAACTTCTTCTTGATTTTCACCATACTCAACTGGACCCATTTCTTCACTCATACCATATTTTGTAACCATAGCTCTTGCAAGTTGAGTTGCTTGATTTATATCTGAACCACTTCCTCCACCTGCGCCCGTTGAAATATTATCTTTTCCAAAAATTACTTCCTCTGCCACTCTTCCTCCAAAACAGACTGCTAATCTTGCTTTCAAGTATTTGATTGAATGACCATGTTTGTCTCTTTCAGGTAAATTCATTACCATTCCTAAAGCTCGACCTCTTGGTATAATTGTTGCTTTATGTATTGGGTCGTAACTAGGCATATTAAAAGAAACTAAAGCATGTCCGCCTTCATGATATGCTGTTAATTTCTTCTCATCTTCAGTCATAACCATTGATCGTCTTTCAGCTCCCATCATTACTTTATCTTTTGCTTCTTCAAATTCATTTAAAGTAACAATTCTTTTATTTTTTCTAGCTGCTAATAATGCGGACTCATTTACTAAATTAGCAAGATCAGCACCCGAAAATCCAGGAGTTCCTCTTGCTATAGTTCTTAAATTTACATCGGGAGCCATCTTGATTTTTTTAACATGTACTTTAAGGATTTTTTCTCTTCCAATTATATCTGGATTAGAAACTACAACTTGTCTATCAAATCTACCAGGTCTTAATAATGCAGGATCAAGAACATCTGGCCTGTTGGTTGCTGCAATTATAATTACACCTTCATTAGTGTCAAAACCATCCATCTCAACAAGAAGCTGATTAAGGGTTTGTTCTCTTTCATCGTTACCTCCGCCTAGACCTGCGCCTCGACTTCTTCCAACAGCGTCAATTTCATCAATAAAAATTATACAAGGCGAATTTTTTTTTCCTTGCTCGAACATGTCTCTCACTCTTGATGCTCCCACACCAACGAACATTTCTACGAAATCTGATCCAGATATAGTAAAGAAAGGAACACCTGCTTCACCAGCAATTGCCCTAGCTAATAAAGTTTTACCTGTGCCTGGCGGACCGACAAGAAGCGCACCTCTAGGTATTTTTCCACCTAACCTACTAAATTTTTTTGGATCTTTTAAAAACTCAACAATTTCTTCAACTTCTTCTTTTGCTTCTTCTACTCCTGCAACATCATTAAAGGTTACTTTGCCTTTCATTTCATTCATCATTTTTGCTTTAGATCTTCCAAAGCCCATCGCTCCACCTTTACCGCCTTGCATTTGTCTCATAAAGAAAATCCAAACTGCTATCAACAATAACATTGGAAACCATGAAAGTAGGACACCAAATAATGAAGGCATCTTTTCTTCTAAAGGTGCCGCTGATATACTTACACCCTTCTCAGAAAGTTTTTCTATCAAATTAGGATCATTCGGTGAATAAGTTTTAAAGCTTTTACCATTAGCATACACACCATTTATATTGTTTCCTTGAATCTCAACTTTTAATACCTCTCCTTGTTCTACAGACTCTAAAAATTCTGAGAAAATTACCTCATTAGAACTTCTAATGTTTGATTGAGGATTCTTAAACATATTGTAAAGACCAATTGTTAAAAAAACAATTATTGCCCACATTGCTAAGTTTTTAAGATTCATGCTTATAAGATAAGAATTATTATTGATTTAACAAGTCTATTTTTAGCCTTCTTTTGTCAAAATCACAGTATGATTTACCATCTTAATGACGCATCCTCCTAATGTTTCTTTTCTTAGGTTCCGCTCTTTAATTTTATTCAAAATATTCTCTATTTTTTTACCTCTCACAAAATTAGGCTTTTTTCCAACTAAATGAATTAAATCAGAGAAAGATCTAAAAATGATCTCGTGTGAATTGTCAAAAAAATTTTCTTTTAATATAAGTTGATTTTTTTCATAGTTAAAAATTGAGTTCACTCTCTTATTCTTTTCAACATAAAACTTTATTGATTGGTCCGACTTTTTTAAATTTTCTATTGTTAATTGAAATTTTTTCTTATCAAGGCCAAAACTCTCAAATTCCTTAATAAAGTTTCTTATTTTAACTCTATTGAATTTAATATCATCATTGGTTGGATCATCTACATAAAAATTAAATATAAATTTTGATAAAAATATTAGATCTTTTTTGTCAAATTTTATCAAAGGTCTAATTAAGTTTATATTTTTAATTTTAGTGTTTGTTCCAAGTGATACAAGTCCTTTTAAACCACTCCCTCTAGCCATTCTTAGA
Organism: uncultured Pelagibacteraceae bacterium; assembly: GCA_902554195.1. Taxonomy (GTDB): domain Bacteria; phylum Pseudomonadota; class Alphaproteobacteria; order Pelagibacterales; family Pelagibacteraceae; genus Pelagibacter. The sequence goes on along the minus strand of CACDNT010000002.1, from coordinate 28,884 downwards.
AAAAAGTTTTCAATTAAATCGTCCGTGTGATGACCTAAAATTAGGTTACTAATTTTAAGTTTTTTACATTTAGAAAATAAAAGCTCATATCTTTTACTCCTGGCTAAGGATTGAATATTGCTCGTAGGTTTTTTTCCTCTCCAATTAAGAACTTGAGAATTGATTTTTATAGATTTAAGAATACTTCTTACTTTTTGAGCCTCATAAGTAGACTCTTTTCTAAGCTTATGATCTACAATAAAATACCTTGGATTTAAGTTTTTTTTTAAAGAGTATACTTTTGTTAAAAAAGCTAAAGCTAAACTATCTGCCCCCCCAGATACCGCAACTATGAAATTACTATCTATTTTGAATGATTTTTCAAATTTATTAAAAATTTTATTTACTCTTTGATTTAAAAGTTTTGATTTATAGATTTTAGGAATTTTTTTTCTTACACTCAAATTTTTGAGACTCATATTTTGCTTTTTGGATAACAGACTGGTTTGCATTTGGGTATTGTTTTTCAACACCACTTATCATTTTACAGCCTTGATCCTTTTCTCCAATCTGTATCATTGATACACCTAGCTTTAATAAATTAATAGGAGCTTTTTCTCCTTTAGGGTATTTTTGATAACCTTCTAAATAAGCTGAAGCAGCATCAGTATATAGTTGTCTTATTCTAAATGTTTCAGCATACCAATATTGTGCGTTACCTGCCAATTTATGATCAGGATTTGAAATTACAAATTCTCTAAATGCTCTTTCAGCCGTAGGGTAATCTCCAACTTTTAAAAAACTTGTTGCAAATTCATATTGCTCAGGCGCCGAAACATCAGGTAAAATTTTTTCCTCAGCTTGAAATGTCTCCGTAACGATTGTAGCAGTCGTTTCAACTGATTGTATTTTTTGAGTCGTATCGCTTGTAGAATTATCTTTATAAGATATTGACCCTAAGTCTTGTGGTTGAGATGAGCCTGGTAAAATTTCTGTATCTGGTTCAGAACTTTTTTTTGAAGTCAAATTTATAGTTTCACCATTTGATAATGCAGTTTCTAAATCTTGAAATCTAAGTTGATTGTCTGATTGAACTTTAGAAAGTCTATTTGACAACTTATCAAGCTTAAAATTTATTTCTTCAAATTTGTTAGTCAGTTCCTGAAATTGATTTTCAATTTCAGATAACTTCAACAAATGTCTTGTAAGTACATCTTCAGAGTTACTATCAACACTTGATGAAGATGAATTCGTATTGTTGAATTCACTTGAATTTGAGTAAACAGCTTTTTCAAGAGTTTTTAAATCTTTCTTAATCAACTCTAGTGTATCGTAAATATTATGATTATCTGCGAAAGAGGGATAAAAAATTAAAAAATTAATTAAAAAAAAAATTTTGAATTTTAATAATTCTTTTAAGTGTTTCATTTGATTAGGTTATGTCCAAAATAATGGCAAAAAAAAGACCTCTTAAATCGTAATGATTTAAGAGGTCTTAAATATTAATTAATTATTTAATTTGCTTTAACTGTTACAGATCTTCTGTTTTTTGACCAAGCTAGTGGGTTAGACCCAGAGTCAACTGGTCTTTCTTTACCATAACTTAAAACTGAAATTCTGTCAGAAGATATTCCATAAGTCATTAAATAATCTTTAGCTGCATTAGCTCTTCTCTCACCTAATGCTAAGTTATATTCTCTTGTTCCTCTTTCGTCAGCATGTCCTTCTAAAACAATTGTAATTTTAGAATTTTTTCTTAACCATGCAGCTTGCTTCCTCAGAGTTTCTCTAGAAGCTGTAGTTAGAACTGACTCATTAGTTGCAAAAAATACTCTATCAGGAACACCTGAAGCTAAGTACTCCACTGTATCTGTTCCAGTATAAACATCACCTTGCATTTGCCCTGTAGTTTTTTTTGATGTAGCACAAGCAGAAAGTGCAATACACGCAAAAACTATTAAAAATCCATTTTTTAGAATTTTGGTTAATTTCATTATTACTCCTTGATCAATATTTCTTTAGTCTTAGTTTTTCACAACTAATTAGATCTTTCAAGTCTAAAAATCAAGCGAATTAATTATTAATTACTTAATAAAGATGACCATGATGGGTCTGATCCATCAGTTGGAGTAGGAACCTGTCTCTCATTATAGCCAGTTAAATCTATAGACCATAATTTTGCAGAAAAACCCTTTCCTTTAGAGTCTGTTTTCGTCTCCCTATAAAAAATCAATACTCTTCCATTGGGAGACCAAGATGGAGCTTCTTGATAAAAATTTTCAGTTAATAATCTTTCTCCACTTCCATCAGTTCTCATAACACCAATATAAAATTTTCCTTTATGTAATTTTGTAAATGCAATTAGATCCCCTCTTGGAGACCAAACTGGAGTGCCATAAATTCCTTTACCAAAAGATATTCTCTTAACATTACTTCCATCACTTTTCATTACATAAATTTGTTGATAACCACTTCTGTCAGAGTTGAAAGAAATAAATTTTCCATCAGGAGAGTAAGAGGGTGACGTATCTATAGATGGATGATTTGTAATTTTTTCCACTATTCTATTTTCTAAATCCATTGTGTAAATTTCGGAATTCCCGTCTTTAGCAAAACTCATGATTATTTTTTTTCCATCAGGAGAAAATCTTGGCGCAAAAGTCATACCGGGGAAATCTCCTACAACTTCTTGGGTTCCTGTTTCAATATCTAACAGATAAACTCTTGGTAAATTTCTAAAATATGAAAGATAAGTTACCATTTGACTAGTTGGATTAAACCTTGGAGTTAAAACAAGTTCATTTCCTAATGTTAAGAATTTATTATTAGCACCATCTTGATCCATGATAGCTAATTTTTTTACTCTTTGAGTTTTAGGTCCCTCTTCTGCAACATAAATAATTCTCGTATCAAAATAACCTCTTTCACCGGTTAATCTCTCATAAACTTTATCTGTAATGATGTGACCAACACGTCTCCAATTATTTGGAACAGTTGTGAATGCTAGCGCCATCATTTCTTTACCTGCAAGCACATCCCACAATCTAAATTCTACTCTTAATTTTTCTTCTACATAACTAACCTTTCCAGTAATCAAAGCCTGGGCTTTGATTAAGTTCCAATCTTCAAATCTAGGCTTTAAATTTGCAATATCTGGTTCTTGTAAAAATGCATCCTTATTTAATGGATTAAATAAACCTGAAACTTTTAAATTATTTTCTACAATTAAAGATATTTCTGAACCGATATTTTTCTTTTTGAGAATATTCTGAAAATTTTTCCTCGACTCCTCGTCTATAGATAGCGGGGAAACTGCAATAGGTAGTGGGTTTAGATTACCTCTTGTGATATCAACCTCTATTAAACCAAATGATTTAACAGGTATTAAGATTAAAATTAAAATTATTAAAAATTTTTTCATTTTTTTAATTATATTATCCTTCAAGCATTTCTCTTGCATCAAAATTTAATTGTAATTCCTTCCATCTTTCATAGCCAGTGCTTGGGACTCTTAAAGGCTGACATAATTTAATAGCTCTTAAAGCGCTTTCTGCTAATACTTTGTAAAAGCCCTGACCTGGTTTATTCATTCTTGCATGATCTAAAATTTCAGAATTTATTACTGATCCGTCAGGTTTTAATTCAAGTTTTATTCTAACAAGTAAATTCTCATTATATGGTAATCCGAGCGGAATACTCCAACATCCAAAAATTTGTGCTTTTAATGCATCCTCTTCACTTAAAGACAACCCTGTATTCTCAAAATTTTTATTTTGGTCTTGGCTTAAATCTGGATTTTTCTTTAAAGTTTCCGCTTTACTTTCTTTAGATTTGTCAATTAAAGCTGCAATATTATTTGGATCAAATAATTCCTCTTTTTCAAATTCTGATACTTGCTTAACCTCATTGTCAATTTTTTCAGGGTTTTGTTTATCCTCTTTTATTTTTTCAACTTTCTTTACTTTATCCTCTGGCATAGGAACAGCATCAGGCTTAATTTTCTTAACTTTTTTTGGAGGAGCTTGTTCAGATACTAATTTTTTTTCTTTTTCTTTCACTTTTTCAATTATTTTTTTTGCCTTTGGTGCAAATGGAATATTCGTTTTTTCAGTTATTTGAATTAATTCAACCGAAACAATTGGGGGAAGATCAATTGGTTTTTTTGCTAAAAAAGGAAGGCTCATTGCTGTTAAAAAAATTACGAATAAGTGTAAAACAGAAGAAATTACAATACTCCTATTCACAAAAAAATTACCTTTCTTTGTAAGGTTCTGAAATTAAAGCTACTTTGGTAAATCCTGAACCTGAAAGTAATCCCATAATTTCAAGAACTCTACCATAATTTATAGTTTTATCTCCTCTTACATAAATTCTTGTATCAGTCCGATTTTTTGAAACTGCTAACACTTTTGCAATGATTTTTTCATATTCAACTTTTGACTCTTGTATGAAAATTTCGCCTTTTGAATTTATTGTTAAAGTTAAAGGTTCTTGTTCCTCTGGAAGAGAGTCTGCTGAACTTTCTGGTAAATCAACTTGAACTCCTACAGTTAATAAAGGTGCTGTTACCATAAAGATAATCAATAAAACTAACATCACATCAACGAATGGTGTTACATTTATTTCACTCATTGGTTCCTTTGATGAACGATTAAACTTAAATGCCATTCTAAATAATTGTTAAAAATCTTTTAGAAAAGTTTTCTAATTTTTGGGAATACTTTAAAGAGTCGTTATTAAATTTGTTGTAAGCAATTACTGCAGGGATCGCTGCCAATAAACCTAATGCTGTAGCGAAAAGCGCCTCTGCGATTCCAGGAGCTACAATTGCTAAACTAGTATTTCTTGAAATTGCAATAGATTGAAAAGAATTCATTATACCCCAAACAGTCCCGAATAATCCTATAAATGGTGCTGTTGATCCTACAGTTGCCAAAAAAGTAAATCCTTTTGTAATTTTAGACATTTGTTTTTCTATTCCGGTTTCTAACATTGAAGTCATTCTAGCATTCAAATCAGTTTTAGATCTTCTTTTAAGAAGATTTTGCATAGCATCTTTAAAAATTAGAGCCATTGGATCATTTACGTTTCCTGGGAGATTATTGTAAAAAGACTCTGCAGATTTAGAATTCCAAAACTTAGTTTCAAATTCTTCTGAACTTTGATTTATTTTTTTAAATAATTTAAATTTTTCAATGATGACTGCCCATGAATAAACTGAGCATGCAATAAGAATGATAATTACTGATTTAACAATTATATCTGCTCTTAAAAATAAGTTCATTAGTGAAAAGTCAGCACTTGACGCAAGTCCGACTGCTTGTGATGAAATATCAGCTTCCATAGGGTCTTCTCACACTTAAATGTGTCATGAATTTGACTTTATAAATCTATGATTAATCCTCTTTTTGGTGAGTTTCATAGTAAAAACTCGCAATTAATATAGCATCGGCTTTGTTAGAGTCTTTTTTTTTGAAAGTTGTGCTGAAAAATAAGGAAATATTTCAATTGCTCTTGTTCTACTAGCATCTTTTTGAGAATTTATTAAGTTAAAATATTTTTTCCATTTAGCTGGTCTTACAAAAAACATTGGTAGTTGCATTGCAGAACATATTCCTTTTAAAATCCCGTAAGACTGACCAAAATTAAACATACTGGTTACCCCTTGTCCTGGCATTGCAGAAACTTGTTCTATCACAACTCTAATTTCATCATCATTTTTATTCATTCTTTTTAAAAATTCGTTATGAATTTGGGCACCATTAACTTGTTTTTTATTTTTTTTACCCTCTGTCATGACTGGCATTTCAATTACTTCAAGAATTTTTCCATCTTTAAAAAAACAAATTGAGCCCGAGATACCTGGATCTATACCAATTATAAACATATCCTGTATCTAGTTTGAAAATTTAACATTTGAATAAATATTTTGCACATCGTCGTCATTTTCTAATGTCTCAAAAAAACTAATCAATTCCTTTTTTTTCTCCTCTGAAATTTCTACAGCATTTAAAGGCACCCACTCTATCCCTGTCGAAATAAAATTACTTATTTTTTTCTCCAACTCTTTTTTAACATTGTAAATATCATTTATTGAGCAATGTATCTCATGAAATTCTTTATCCGATTTGCACTCATTTGCACCAGCCTCAATAGCAAGTTCTAAAATATCCTCATCTGAAATCTCATTTTTATCGATTTTGATTATACCTAATTGAGTAAAATTATGTGATGCTGAACCTTGAGTTCCTAAACTTCCTCCTGATTTTTGAAAAATTGTTCTTATATTCGAGGCAGTTCTATTTTTATTATCAGTCAAAGTCTCAACTATAACTGCAACTCTGTCAGGCCCAAAACCTTCATATCTCAAATTTTCAAAATTTGACTGATTACTCATTGAGGACTTATCTATAGCTCTTGCTATATTATCTTTAGGCATATTTGCTGACCTGGCAGCTTGCACAGCAGAACGCAATCTTGGGTTCATAGCTGGATCTTTATCGCCTAGCTTAGCAGCTACAGTAATCTCTTTTGATAACTTAGAAAAGATTTTTGATCTTTGTTTATCGGCTTTACCTTTTTTATGTTTTATACCTGCCCAATGAGAATGCCCTGCCATAAAAAAATTAAGTATTTTTTAAAATACCTCCAAATATATAACTTTCGATACTATCTGCTAAGCCAGTTTCTAAATTGCAATTTACTATAACTCCGCTCAAAGAAGCTTCTCCATCAGCTGGAAAATGTTTAATTGAGTCCTTTTTCATGAACCTATTAATAGAATTGTTTTTATTCATACCTATAACTGAATCATAATCTCCACACATTCCTGCGTCTGTTTGATAGGCAGTACCATTTTTTAAAACTCTTGCATCATTAGTCGGTATGTGAGTATGAGTTCCAATAACGAGTGTTGCTTTTCCGTCAAAATAATGTCCAATAGCATTTTTTTCGCTTGTTATTTCTCCATGGAAATCAACAATTAGAAAATCATAATCTTTTTTTAAATTATATTTTTCTAAAAAATCTTTTGAAATTTTAAAAACATCATCACACTTTTTCATAAAAACATTTCCCATTAAATTTAAGACTCCTACCTTGTGATTATTTTTTGATTTATAAATCTCAAATCCTCTACCAGGGGCAGGTTCAAATAAATTTTTAGGTCTTAATAATCTATTCTCCTTATCAATAAAATTCATTATGTCTTTTTGATCCCAAACATGATTTCCAGTTGTAATAACATCAACTCCATTTTCAAAGAAATTTTTACAAATCTCTTTTGTCAAACCAACGCCAGTATCATCAGCATTTTCAGCATTTATAATTACAAAATCGATATTATTTTTTTTAATCTGTCCTAATAAATCTTTAGTTATCTTTCTACACCCTGGTAATCCAACAACATCACCTAAAAATAAAATTTTCATAAAAAATTATTTGTTTGTTATAATAAAATCTAATCTAATATCATATTTATTTGTTGGTATTTTTTTTACTTTTTGAAAAGAGTAAGCAAATCCAATTGTAAGAACATTTTTTTTTTTTTTAATTTTATTTATATACCTATCGTAAAACCCCCCACCGTAACCAATCCTGTTGAAATTTTTATCGAACGCCACAAGGGGCACTAACAATACATCTGGATATTTTACCATTTTTGAAATTGGTTCCGGTATTCCAAATCTATTTATAGCCAAAGGATCATTTATTGACCATTGATAGAAGTTCATTTGTGAATTTTTCTTTATTTTTGGTAATGTTATAATAAACTTTTTCTCTTCAAATTTTTCTAAGATTTGTAAAATATCTACTTCATAATTATATGGGTAATAGCCGCCAATTATTTTACCTGAGATCTTTTTTCTTTTTAAAATATTCGAAATTAAATCAAAATTAAAAACAAATTTTTTAATTTTTTTTTGTTTTCTTATCCTGAGAATTTTTTTTCTAATTTGAGATTTATTCACAAAATTCTTTTAAGATGTTTTATCTATATTTGCTTTTTCAACAAAATTTGAAATCTCATCAGCAGCTGAATCGATTAACTTTTCATAGTGTTTTTGATTTTGTTCAATTTCATCTTTTAATTCTAAGTGATTTTTACTCAAATTTTTTATTTCTTCCTCTTTTCTGTCTTTGTATTCGTAAACTAATGATTTTAACTCTTTAAATTTATTTGAAAGTTCTTTTAATTCTGTCTTTTTCTGCTCAACTTTTTTTTTGGTTTCGTAGTATTCATCCATTACTTTTACTGCCGTAATCAGTAAAAGTTTATTTTCACCAATATTTCCTAAATCATTTTTTAAATCGTTAAACTTTTGATTGATTTGAATTAATAATTCCTCAAGATGTTCTTCTTGTCCATCGTCACATGATAATAAAAACTCTTTGCCATTAAATTTTATAGTTACGTTTGCCATTTATCGATTTCATCCATTAAAGTATTAGTTTCTTGATTTAATTCATCTATTTTCTCTGAAAATTCTAATCTTTTTTTTTGCTCAATTTTTTCTCTATTTTGTAATTCTTCCAATTTTCTGGATAAATTATCATGCTCATCCACTAAAATTTTGTATTTTTTCTCTATTTCAGATTTTTCAATTTCTAATTGATTTTTTTGTTCTCCAAGAGTTTCAATATTTTTTTTTATGTCTGGATTTTCTAAATTTAAATTTTTTAGTTTCGTTAATGCTAAATTTAGCTTTTTTTCTTTTTCAGAAATAGAATTCATATATATATGATTATATTATTAAATAGAATCTTCTAAGTCTAGACAGGATAAATTTGAGTAAATTTTATAAAGAATTAGCTAATTGTATTAGATTTCTCTCAATTGATGCTGTTCAAAAAGCAAACTCAGGTCACCCTGGAATGCCGATGGGAATGGCAGATGTTGCTACAGTCCTTTTTAAAGATTTTTTAAAATTTAATCCAAAAAATCCTAGCTGGATTAATAGAGATAGATTTGTTCTTTCTGCTGGGCATGGATCAATGTTACTTTACTCTCTTCTTTACTTAACTGGTTACAAGAGTGTTTCTTTAAATGATATTAAAAATTTTAGACAATTAGAATCCATATGCGCTGGACATCCTGAATATCATCCAAATACTGGTATTGAAACAACTACAGGTCCATTGGGACAAGGAATCTCAAATGCAGTTGGGTTTGCAATATCAGAAGAAATTTTAAAAAAACAATTAGGGAAAAAAAAGATCAATCATAAAACTTATGTTCTCGCTGGAGACGGATGCTTAATGGAAGGTATTAGTCACGAGTCATTAAGCTTAGCTGGACATCTAAAATTAAAGAATCTTATTTTATTATTTGATAATAACTCTATATCTATCGATGGTCCCACTAACTTAGCTGTTTCAGATGATCATGAAATAAGGTTTAAGAGCTACGGGTGGGACTTCTTAAAAATTAATGGTCATGATTTCAAAGAAATATCTAAAGCTCTAAAAAAAGCACAGAAATCAAAAAAGCCTATAGCCATTTCATGTAAAACTACAATAGGTTATGGATCTCCAAACAAAGGTGGTAAGGCTTCATCTCATGGAAGTCCATTAGGTGATGAGGAAATAAAACTTGTAAGAAAAAAACTAAAATGGAAATATGAGCCTTTCAAGATTCCAGCTGAGTTATTAAATGAATGGAGAAACATAGGAAAAAAAGCCTCACAAAAATCTCAGAAAAATAATATAAATTTTTCAAATTTTGAAAATTTTAATTCATTTAAAAAATTAATTGAAAAAGAAAAAATTAAATATTTTAAAAATCTACAACCTATTGCTACAAGAAAATCATCTGAAATATTTTTAAACATTATAGCAAAGTTTCCTTACTTAATTGGTGGCTCAGCTGATTTAGCTGGATCAAATAATACTAAAACTAAAGATCATAGAATAATCAAACCAAATAATTTTGCGGGAAATTATATTCATTATGGAGTTAGAGAACATGCAATGTGTGGAATAATGAATGGTATAGCCTTACATAGTGGCCTAATTCCTTATGGTGGAACATTTCTAATATTTAGTGACTATTGTAAACCATCTATAAGATTAGCTGCGATGATGAAACAAAGAGTAATTTATGTATTTACGCATGATTCTATTGGTTTAGGAGAGGATGGCCCAACTCATCAGCCAATTGAACAATTAACAAGTTTAAGATCTATTCCAAATTTAAACGTTTTTAGACCTTCGGATACCATTGAAACTTTTGAATGTTGGCAATTAGCTCTTGAAAGTAAAAATACTCCAAGTGTAATTTCACTAACCAGACAAAGTGTCAATCCTATTAGACTTGAAAATTCTCTCGAAAATAAATCGTCTTTGGGTGCTTATGAAGTTTTGAGAACTGGGGATAATATAAGTGTAACAATTTTAGCAACTGGGTCAGAAACAAGTTTAGCAAATGATGTAGGTCATAAATTAGCCACAGATGGTATTTATTCCAAAATTATATCAATGCCTTGTCAAAAAATTTTTGATCATCAAAAAAAAGAATACAAAAAAAAAATATTAGGTGAAACTGAACTAGTCGTATCTATAGAGGCCTCTGAAACTAATTATTGGAAAAAATATACTGGCACAAATGGATTAAATTTTGGAATTAACGATTTTGGAAAAAGCGCACCTTATAAAAAAATTTATGACCACTTTGAGTTAAATTCTGAAAGTATTGTAAAAAAAATTAAAGAAAAATTATGAAAATTAAAATTGGTATCAATGGAATGGGAAGAATAGGGAGAATGATTCTTCGCTCTATTTATGAGGGGAACAAAAAAATAGAGATTGTGCATATTAATAATAGAACAAATTCTGAGACTTGCTCAACTCTTTTAAAATATGACTCAATCCATGGAAAATTTAAAGCTGATATAAACTATGATGAAAATAATCTTATTGTAAATAAAAACAAAATTTCTTTTGGTCAAGAAACTAATTTAAATAAAATTGATTGGAACAAATATGGTGTTGATTATGTTTTTGAGTGCACTGGAAAATTTAATTCTAAAGATAAATTACAACCACATCTGAATAATGGGGCAAAAAAAGTAATTGTTTCAGCTCCGTGTAAAAATGCAGATAAAACTATTGTCTTTGGAGTAAATGAATCTGAACTAAATAAAAAAGATGAAATTATTTCTGCTGCTTCTTGCACAACAAATTGTCTGGCACCAGTGGCTCATGTTTTAAATGAAAATTTTGGAATTGAGAAAGGTTTTATGACAACCATACATGCATTTACAAGTGATCAAAGAATTTTAGATAATTCACATAAAGATCCTAGGAGAGCTAGATCTGCTAGTCAATCAATCGTCCCAACATCGACTGGTGCATCTAAAACTATAGGTGAAATAATTCCGTCTCTTAAAGGTAAACTAGAGGGTGTCGCAATGAGAGTACCCACCCCGAATGTTTCATTAATTGAACTTGTCTTTTGTACAAAAAAAGATGTGAACATAGAAAAAATTAATTCAGCATTTGAGGATTTTAGTAAAAAAAGTAAAGTTATTGAAATCACTAAAGAAAAACTTGTTTCTGTTGATTTTAATCATAATCCTGCCTCATCAATTATTGATACAAGTTTAACAAATGTGGTTGGTAAAAATATGGGAAAGATCTCAGCATGGTATGATAATGAATGGGGTTTTTCAAATAGAATGTGTGATATAGCTGAATACCTTCATAAGATCTCTTAATGAATAGTATAAAAGATCAGAAAAATCTTAATAAAAAAAAAGTTTTGTTAAGATTGGATTTAAATGTTCCATTAAAAAATGGGTCAATTACCGATGAAACAAGAATAAATAAGATTATTCCAATCATAAATTTTTTAATAAAAGAACAATCAAAGATCATAATAATTTCTCACGTAGGACGGCCAAAAGGTAAGATAACTTCAGATCTCTCATTAAAACCAATTTGTGAAAATATTGAAAAAAAAATAAATAGAAAAATTAGATTAGTAAAAGAAGATATTTTTAAATTAAAAAAAGAGGATTTATTTAAAAATTCAAACGATCAGATAGTTTTTTTAGAGAATATTAGATTTTACAAAGAGGAAGAAAAAAATGACGCTAAGTTTGCACAACATTTAGCTAATTTCGCTGATTTATATGTGAACGATGCTTTTTCTTGCTCTCATAGAGCGCACGCCTCTGTAAGTAAAATTACTGAATTTCTTCCCTCTTTTGCTGGATTACAGTTGGAAACGGAAATTAGTGCCTTAAAAAAAGTTACAACAGAAATCAAAAAACCGATCACTTGTATAATTGGGGGATCAAAAATTTCAACAAAAATTGGAATAATCAAAAATTTAATATCTAAATTTGATAATATTATCATTGTTGGTGGAATGGCTAATAATATTATTAAATACAACGGGAATCAAATAGGTAAATCAATTAAAGAGGAAAATTGTGATCAAATGATCAAAGAGATTTTTGAAACTTTAAAAAGTCATTCTTGTAAAATTATTTTACCAGAGGACGTTTTGATCGGAAAAAATTTAGATGATGAACCTCAAATTAAAGAACTAGATGATATAAAAGATGATGATATCATTTTGGATATTGGTCCAAAGACATTAGATAAGATAAAAGTTATAATTAAAAATAGTGAAACAGTTCTTTGGAATGGACCAGCAGGTTATTTTGAAAATCCAAATTTTGCTAATGGTAGTTACAATATTGCAAAAGCTATAACAAACAAAAATAAAAATAACTCAATTTACTCAGTTGTAGGAGGTGGAGATACGATAGCTCTAATCAATAAAATTAAATTAATAGAAAATTTTAATTTTGTTTCAACTGCCGGTGGAGCATTTTTAGAATATCTTGAAGGAAAAGAGTTACCTGGTATAAAAGCTTTAAATTAATATGTCTGAATTAAATAATATAACGCTAAAAATACTAAATAATGGAAAAGGTATTCTTGCAGCTGACGAGAGTACTGCAACAATGACTAAAAGATTAGAGTCGGTTAAAGTTCAATCAACAGCTAAAAACCGTTTATTATTTAGAGAAACATTGTTTAGTGCGTCTGGTATGACTGAATATATCGGAGGTGTAATTTTATACGATGAAACAATAAAGCAAATAACCTCAAAAAAAAACAAAATCCCAGAATTAATTTCTGCTATGGGCAGTATACCAGGTATTAAAGTTGATACTGGAGCAAAAGTTTTAGCTGGTTCACCAAACGAAAAAATTACTGAGGGTTTGGATGGATTAAGAGAGAGATTAAAAGATTATTATAAATTAGGAGCTAAGTTTACTAAATGGAGAGGTGTTTATAACATATCAAAAGAGCATCCAAGTAAACTCTCAATACAATCTAATGCACATGCCTTAGCTAGATACTCTGCATTAGTTCAAGAATGTAATATGGTTCCAATTGTTGAACCTGAAGTATTAATGGAGGGTGGACATTCAGCAGATGAATGCTTAATCAAAACATCTGAAGTAATAAAAAAATGTTTTGAGGAATTAATCTTGCATAAAGTTGATTTAAAAGGAATCATACTAAAGCCAAATATGATTTTAGCTGGTGATGGATGTAAGGATAAAATATCAAACGAAGAGGTGGCAAAGTTAACTCTTAAATGTTTAAAAGACTCTGTTCCATCGGAAGTACCAGGTATAGCATTTTTGTCTGGTGGCCAATCAGAAATAGAGGCAACGGAAAATTTAAATTTGATCAACAAATATAATGATACCAACTTTATAATGAGTTACTCTTATGGACGAGCTCTTCAACAAAGTGCATTAAAATTTTGGTCTCAAGACACAAATAATATTGAAGGAACTCAAAAAATTTTTAACCAAAGAGCAAAAATGAATACATTAGCTGCTCAGGGTAAATGGTCCAAAGAACTTGAGAATTAATAAAAAAAAATTTATTTATCTCATTTCGCCAACAAAAATTAATAAGTTTTTCTATCAAGATTTAACTAAGGTTCTTCGGCAAAAAAAAGTGAGTTTTTTTCAATTAAGACTTAAAAAAGAAACTCTTAAAAAAAAAATAATTATTGGTGAAAAAATTAAGAAAATTTGCAAAAAATTTAATGTCAAATTTCTTATTAATGATGATGTTTTTATTGCTAAGAAATTAAATGCTGATGGTTGTCATATAGGTCAAAAAGATATGAATATTACTAAGGCAAGAAAATTGATCGGTAAGAAGATAATAGGTGTTACCTGTCACAACTCTATTAAATTAGCAAAAGTTGCTCTGAAAGGCAGAGCTGATTACATAGCCCTTGGGGCCTTTCATCAATCAAAAACAAAAAAAATAAAATTTAAAGCTCATATTGATTTAATAAGAAAAGTGAAAAAAATCACAAAAATTCCAGTTGTTGCTATTGGGGGTATTAATTCTGATAATTATAAAAAACTTTTATTGAATAAAGCAAACTTTTTAGCTATCTCAGGCTACATTTGGAATAATAAAAATTTAAAACCATTAGACGCAATTAAGAAATTAAAATGAAAATAAATGCTGGAGAAATTAGAGTTGGTATGCTTTTAGAATATAAAAACGATTTATGGCAAGTTCTCAAAACACAACATGTAAAACCTGGTAAAGGTGGGGCATTTGCACAAGTCGAAATGAAAAGCTTAAACAAAAATACAAAATTGAATGAGAGATTTAGATCAAGTGAAACTGTGGAAAAAGCATCTTTAGAGGAAACAATTCATAATTATTTATACGAGGATGAAAATAGTTATTTTTTTATGGAGCCAAAATCTTTTGAGCAAATAGAAATCAAAAAAAATATCGTCGGAGATAAAGGAAAACTATTAATTGAAAACTTAGAAGTATCTATAAATTTCCATGATAGCAAGCCAATTTCTATAGATTTACCTAACCAAGTAAGTTGTAAGATTGAGACAACAGATGCTGCATTAAAAGGTCAAACAGTTTCTTCGTCATATAAACCTGCAATATTAAATAATGGCCTTAGTATACAAGTACCTCCTTTCATTGAGGCTGGAGATGAAATCATTATAGACACTCGGACTTTAGAGTATATTAAAAAAATTTAATAATATGAACTCTATTTCTGCAAATCTAAATATTATGATTAAAGCTAGTGAAAAAGCTTCAAAAATTTTAATAAGAGATTTTGGAGAAATAGAAAAATTACAAGTTTCCAAAAAAAGTCAAAGAGACTTTGTTACAAATGCAGACCTGAAAGTTGAAAAAATAATTATTGAAGAGTTAGAAAAAGCAAGACCAAATTTTTCTTTTATAAGTGAGGAAAGAGGATTAAAAAAAAATAAAGATATTGACCATACTTGGGTTATTGATCCTATTGATGGCACTAACAATTTCTTACACGGAGTTCCACATTTTGCAATTTCTATTGCCTTGATCTCGTTTAATGAGATTATTTCAGGACTAATTTTCGATCCAATCAAAGATGAAATTTTTTTTGCCGAAAAAGATAAAGGAGCTTTTTTGAATAATCAAAGAATTAAAGTTTCAAAAAAAAAAGATATTGATGAATGTTTATTTGCAATAGGTGAAAACTTAAAAAGAGATCCTGGCTTCTTAAGTAGAAAATCTGGTTGTGCAGCACTTGATCTTGCTTATGTTGCCGCTGGCAGATATGACGGTTACTTTCAAAAAAAACTCAATTTATGGGATATCGCATCAGGAATATTGTTAGTTCAGGAAGCAGGAGGAATAATTAGTGATATAGATTTAAATAATCTTAAAAACTTAAATATAATTGCCTCTAATTCAAATATTAACAAAGAATTTCAAAAAAAATTACCCAACTTTTAATTGTTTTAGAAAAATCTTTTGTTATAAGTCTCCCTATGAAAAAAAATATTCATCCTAACTACCATAAGATAAAAGTTGAAATGACAGATGGTACATCTTTTGAAACCAAATCTACTTGGGGATCTGATGGAGATGTTCTAAAATTAGAAATTGACCCAAAATCACATTCAGCTTGGACTGGTGGAAAACAAAAGTTGATGGATAAAGGAAGAATTAGTAAATTTAATAAAAAATTCCAAAATTTCAAATCAGAAAAGAAATAGATGTCAAACGCACCTTTAATGCCAATGGCAACAGCTGTGTGGTTAGTAGAAAATACAACGTTAACATTTAAACAAATTGCAAATTTTTGCAATCTTCACGAAGTAGAAGTTCAAGGAATTGCAGATGGAGAAGTAGCAAAGGGAATAAAAGCTTATAACCCAATTATGTCAGGACAATTATCCAGAGAAGAAATTGATCTTTCATCAAAAGACAAAGATAGACCTCTTAAAATTAAGAGTCTTGATATTGAAATTTCTAATGAAGATAAAAAAATAAAGAAATATATACCACTATCTAAAAGACAAGATAAACCAGACTCGGCTCTTTGGTTGATAAAGCAGCATAACATACTCAAGGATTCTCAAATAGCAAAACTCGTTGGTATAACAAAAAACTCCGTGACTTCTATCAGAAATAAAAGTTATTGGAATTACAATAATTTAAGTCCAAAAGATCCAATCGCTTTAAATTTATTTACGCAAAAAGATCTTATAGATGCAATTGCTAAAGCTGAAAGAAGAATAAAAAGAGAAAAAAAAGAAAAAGAAAAAAATAAAGTTATTAATAAAAACTAGGATAATGAATAAATTTAATAGACATAAAATTACAAAAGTGTTATCTAATCACCTTTTTGGAGGTATTTATTAAAATAGAAGTTAAAGACAACAATGTAGAACAAGCTCTAAGAGTTTTAAAAAGAAAACTCCAAAGAGACGGCTTTTTTAAAATAATTAAATTAAAAAATACTTATGAAAAACCGTCTGAAAAAAAAAAAAGAATACTGCAAGAGAATATAAAAAGAGTTAAAAAATTAAATAAGCTTAAAAATAGAATTTAAATTTATCGCGGGGTGGAGCAGTCTGGTAGCTCGTCAGGCTCATAACCTGAAGGTCGGCGGTTCAAATCCGTCCCCCGCAACCAATTAGATTTCAAATTTAGATTTTTTACTATCTAATAAAAAAGCTTTGACCGTTTCAAGGGTTAACTGATTAAACGATTTCCCAAATTTTTCAATTTTTTCAATTATAATTGGTGGTATTGTAATTATGTGGCAACCTATTTGTTTCGCTTGTGTATAATTATAAGGTTCCCTAACACTGGCCCATAAAATTTCAACATTTTTATAATTTTTTGCATATCTAATACTTTTTAAAAACTCAGGTATTGGATCCTTACCTGTATCTCCAGCTCTTCCTGCAAAGATAGATATGATTACTTTTGTCTTCTTATTTATCATTTTTAAAATTTTTTTAGTTTGATTTGATGTATATACTGCTGTTATGTTAAGTTTTATATTTTGACTATTTAATTCTTTGATTGCTTTACCCATGAACTTATTCTTAGAGTTTATAACTGGAACTTTCACATAAACATTTTTTCCCCAGGCGCTAATTTTTAATCCTTGATTAATTATAGACTTATTGTTGTCTGCGAAAACTTCAAAAGAAATGGGTTTTTTATTACAAATTTTAAGTAATTGTCTTGAATACAATTGATAGTTTTTTGCTCCAGCTTTTCTCATTAAACTAGGGTTTGTTGTAAAACCTTTAACAAGATTTTTTTTATTAAATTTTTTTATGGTATCTAGATCTGCAATATCACAAAAGATTTTTATACTCATCGAATTTTATAAATTTTTAGTAATATCTTCTGTCATTTTTTTTGCATCAGCAAATAACATCAATGTATTTTCTTTATAAAAAAGATCATTATCAATTCCTGCATATCCTGGCGATAAACTTCTTTTGACAAATAAAACTGATTTGCATTTTTCGACGTCAAGAACAGGCATGCCATAAATTGGACTTTGAGGATCAGTTTTTGCGACTGGATTAGTCACATCATTGGCTCCAATCACAAATGCTACATCTGCATTGGCAAAATCATTATTTATTTCCTCTAATTCAAAAACTTCATCATATGGAACATTTGCCTCAGCTAACAAAACATTCATATGTCCCGGCATTCTTCCTGCCACAGGATGAATGGCATATGAAACTTTAATATCATTTTTCTTTAAAGTATCTACCATTTCTCTTAGAGCATGTTGGGCTTGAGCAACTGCCATACCATAACCAGGAACAATTATAACTGAAGAAGCATTTTTCATTAAAAAAGCTGCATCATCTGCATTACCACTTTTTACTGGTCTTTGTTCCTTTTTAATAGCACTAGATGTTTCATCTGTTGCTCCAAAACCGCCTAAAATAACATTAAAAAATGAACGGTTCATACCTTTGCACATTATATAAGATAATATTGCACCTGATGACCCTACTAATGCTCCAGTTATAATTAATGCAGTATTCTCTAAAGTAAATCCAATCCCTGCAGCTGCCCATCCTGAATAAGAATTTAACATCGAAATTACTACTGGCATATCTGCACCTCCTATTGGAATAATCAGAAGAAAGCCTATCAGAAAAGATACTGCCAATAATATCCAAAATAAATTTGATGATTGTGATGAGCACAAATAATAAATTAAAACTATTATTGAAACTAGTATGACTGCATTTAGCAGATGTTGACCTCTAAATGTGATTGGTGAACCAGACATAATTCCCTGAAGTTTTAAAAAAGCAATAATCGAACCAGAAAATGTTATTGCACCAACTGCAGCACCTATAGACATTTCAATTAAACTTCCAAGTTTAATATTTCCTTGCGACCCCAGATTAAATGCTTCAGGATTTAAAAAAGCAGAAATTGCAACAAACACAGCTGCTAATCCAACCAAACTATGAAATCCCGCAACTAACTCAGGCATAGCGGTCATTGGAATTTTGTATGCTATAAATGCGCCAATAGAACCACCAATTAAAATAAATATCAAAACATAAATTAATCCGATGGAAAAATTACCAACTGATAAAAAAGTTACAGTTATTGCGATAATCATACCTAAAATTCCAAAAAAATTTCCTTGTCTAGATGTCTCTGGCGATGACAGTCCTCTTAAAGCAAGTATAAAAAGTACACCAGAAACTAAATAAAAAATTGCGGATAAATTTGCAGATATCATCATTTATCCTTTTTCTTTTTTTTATACATGGCCAACATTCTTTGGGTTACAAGAAAACCACCAAAGATGTTTATCGCTGCAAGAGCTGTAGCAATAAAACCAAAAACACTTGAAGAATTAAATATATTATCAGAATTCCCTGATAAGCCTGCTATAATTGCTCCAACAATAATTACAGATGAAATCGCATTCGTTACTGACATTAATGGGGTATGCAAGGATGGAGTTACACTCCATACGACATAATAGCCAACAAATATTGATAGTATAAAAATACTAAATCTAAATATTAAAGGATCTATTTCCATATTATTTCATCAATGTTTTTGATATTATTTCGTCTTCTAAATTAATATTTATTTGATTTTTTTCTTTGTCGAACAAATTATCTACAAAATTAAATATATTTTTCGCATATAAGTTAGATGCTGAAATAGGTAACTTATTTAATATATTTCTCTCCCCCATTATTTTAACTCCATTTTTTTCAATTACTTTATCAACTTCTGTATATGCTGTATTTCCTCCCTGAACAGCAGCTAAATCATATATTACTGATCCAGGAAGCATATTATCTATCATATTTTCTTTAATTATTAATGGGGCTTTTTTTCCTGGAATTAATGCTGTGCAGATTACAATATCAATTTTTTTAAGAGTTTCAGCTAATAATTCCTCCTGTTTTTTTTTAAATTCATTAGATGCTTCTTTCGCATAACCACCCTCTGTCTCAAGATTTTCAGAGCCCTCTACTATTAAAAATTTTCCCCCTAAACTTTCAACTTGTTCTTTAGAAGCAGTTCTTACATCAGTTGCGAAAACTATTGCACCCATTCTTTTTGCAGTAGCGATAGCTTGAAGTCCAGCAACTCCAGCCCCAACAACCAAAACTTTAGCAGCTGGAATTGTGCCTGCCGCAGTCATCATCATAGGGACTGCTTTTTCAAAATTAGCAAATGACTCTATCACAGCTTTATATCCTGCTAGATTTGCCTGGGAAGACAATATATCCATAGATTGCGCCCTGGTAATTCTTGGAAGCATTTCTAATGAAAATACATTCACTTTTTTTTTTACTAAATTATCTATTTTATTTTTATTTTCATATGGATTGAAAACACCTATTAAATTTTGATTTTCTTTAATTAAAGAATTTTTATCATCAGACAAAATTCCTAATTGTAAGATTATATCTGAGCCAGTTAGTATAGCATTTTCATCGTTTAAAACTTTGGCGCCTAGATCTAAATATTCTTTATCATCTATTCCAAGATGTGACCCATAATTTTTACTTAGACAAATTTCAAATCCCAAGGAAATATATTTTTTAATTATTTCAGGAGTTATAGCTATTCTTTTTTCTAAATCTTGATTTTCTAAAATAGACCCGACTTTCATATGAAAAGATTACAGTAAGAAAATTGCCATTAAAACTAAAACTAACACTACAGCGACAGTTCCCCACAGAACAAACTTTGTAAAATTATTCCAAGTATTCTTATGGTTTTCATTATCCATAAAAACTATTTTTGTCTGGCTTTAAATTTTGGGTTAGTTTTATTAATTATGTAAACTCTACCTCTTCTTTTAACCATCTTAGAGTTAAGATCTCTTTTTTTTAAGGATTTTAATGAGCTTTTAATTTTCATAATTTGCAAGTAATGCTGGCAACGACCTACTCTTCCATGCCTTAAGACAAAGTACCATCGGCGCTGAAAGGCTTGACTTCCGAGTTCGGGATGGGATCGGGTATAACACTTTCGCAATAATTGCCAGCAAGTTTTTATATAATAATATCAATGTTTGTAAATATTAATTTTTAAGTAATAATACGCTAAAAACTTACAAGATAGACAAATTTTAGATTAATATTGATAATTTAATTTTAAAAATTAACGAATAATTTGAATTTTAAAAATGGAATATTATCTTAAATCTAGCAAGCAATATTATGAGAATAACAGTAGTTCAAGATTAAAATTCTTAAAAAAAAAAGAATTTTTATTTTTAGAAATTTCGAAATTTATAAATAATTGTATTAATGATTCTAAGGAAGTTTTTTTATTTTGTGCAGGAAATTCCGTAATATCTAAAAATATCAAGTCAGAAAAAATTAATATTAAAGAAATAAATAAAGATTACGAAAAAAATTATGATGACAGTATTACATACAAAAATTACTTTGAAAAAAAAGACATCGAAAATTGTGATCATTTGATAATAGCTGACATAGAGCATCAAAATAATCCTGCTCTGAATTTGCTTAAACTTTCAAATTCAATCAATGATGATGCAAGAATCATTATCCTATCAAAGAATTTTTTTTGGATGTTTATAATTAAAATACTAAAGTTTTTTTTTAATTTTTCACCCAATCAAAATAACTTTCTTCCATCTTCCTATCTTACAAATTTATATTCTAGTTGTAATTTAGAAATAGTAAGATCTGAAAAGATAATTGCATTACCAATTAAAATTCCATTTATAACAAATTTTTTTAATAAAATTTTTAGATTACCCATTTTAAATTGGTTTTGTATTCTAAACATAACCATCTTAAAAAAGATTGATACTTTTTCGAGTAACAATGATAAAAAAGTTTCATTTATAGTTCCATGTAAGAATGAAGAAAAAAATATTCCTCTTTTTAAAAATCAAATAAAAAATTTAAATGAGAATTATGAGTTTTTATTTGGAGATGATAACTCATCTGATCAAACTAAAGAGGAGATTGATAAGATAAGGAATGAACTTATAAATAAAAAAATTAAATTTTATGAGGGGCCAGGTATATGCAAATCCCAAAATGTTTATAAAGGAATCGAATTTGCAAATGGAGAAATAGTAGTAATTTATGATGCCGACCTTACTGTTAGTTTCGAAGATATAAATTTTGCGATTAATATTCTTAATAATTCCAATGCAGATTTTATCAACTGTACCAGAATGATTTACCCTCAAAAAGAAGGAGCTATGAAAAGATTTAATTTTTTAGGAAATAGTTTTTTTGCTTTTTTGTTTAGTATTTTATTCAAGAAAAAAATTACCGATACTTTATGTGGAACAAAAATTTTTTACAAAAAAGATTGGTTTAAAATTAAAAAAGATGTATCTAATTGGGGTGCTAAAGATTTATGGGGTGATTTTGATTTATTAATTAGCGCTTATAAAAATAATCTTAAAATTTTGGAAGTTCCAGTTACTTATTTCGAGAGAACAGAAGGTAAAACTAAGATGACAAATATTGTTGCTAATGCATCAAGAATGCTCTGGATCGTAATTTATTCTTATTATAAACTAAGACTAAAAGATTAAATTTTTTTCAACATCGAATACGAAATCAAGTAAATAAATATATTTATTGTAATCAAGGTTATTAAAAAACCATGATGATTATAGAATTTTGATCCAATTATAAAAATAACTAGATTATAAAAATTTAAAATTAAAGCAGTTGTAATATTAGAAAATAATTTTTTTTTGGTTTTTTGATTAATTTTCTTAAATACTAGTTGATGCAAATGCTCATTATCGGGCAACATTGGAGATTTATTTTTCAAGTTCTTTCGAATAATTGAAAAAAGTATCTCCATCGACGGATACCACAAAAGTAATATTATAAAATAAGGTGAAATTGAGTTGTTTGATATGTGAAGTTTAATCAATATGTATGAAAATAAAAGTCCTAAAAGATAGGAACCGTTATCACCTAAATACAATCTATTGAATAAATTTAAAATTAATAACGTTATAAAGATATAAATTAAAATTACACTATCAAATACTAAATCAAATTTAAGAAAATAAAGTAAACAAATTATCAAAAAATAATAACCCAAAGATAAGGTATTTAAACCATCAATAAAATTTGATCCATTTATCACTATTAATATACAAAATGTTACAAAAAAAATATTTAGAATTTTATTCGAAATAATTTTATCTAATATATCTATCCGGGTAGTTGTGATTTCTAATTCTCCGACAATAGCTAAAAAAAAACAAATTATTGTTTGAAATAAAAATCTTTTATTTGCTGATACAATTTTTTTTAGATCTGAAAGAATGCCTAAAATGAAAATACAAATAAAACAAAAGTAAACCAATCCGTTGTTATTAAAAAAAAAGTAAGTATAAAATACCAGTAAAATCAAACCTCCTGTTAATGGGACACTTTTTGTAGATGAAAATTTTTGGTGTAAATCACCAGTAAAGCTTGGCAGTAATTTAATCTTAAAGACTAGCTCGTTAATTAGAGTCGATACTAAAAAAATTATTATAAACTTTTCCATTAAAGATTTTTAAAAAGATAATTTTTAGACAATATAAATAAGTATATTAACGATTTGATTATACTATAATTCATATAATTTCTGTAAACCCTATAACCATCAAAAATTTTTTGAAAAAAATTTGAAGATAGTGAATTTTCCGTTTTTTGCCAATAAGTTAAGCATTCATTTAAAGAATATATCTTATTTCCATATTTAAGATGGTTTAACCAAAAAACAAAATCTTCTTTAGTCTTTAATGGTGGAAATTGAACTTTATGTAAAATTTTTTTACTTATAATTGCAGTCGATAATCCTATGTCACAAGATCCTATTAAATCATAGACAGTTTTAAAATCTTTAGCTGTTCTTAGTGATTTATTGGAATATTTTGAATTTACTATCATATAGTCTGTGTGTGAAATTAAAATATTATTCATTTCCATATATTTTATTTGGTGCTCAATTTTTTTTTCATGCCATGTATCATCTGCATCAATGAATGCCACAAATTCACCTTCGGAAATTTTCATAGCTTTATTTCTAGATAGACCGGCTCCAATATTATTTGGATTGACTAAAATCTTTATTCTTTTATCCTTTGAAGCTATGGAGTTAATAAATTCTAAATCTTTTTTATTGCTATCATCATAAACTATTATTATCTCTAAATTTTTATAACTTTGATTTAAAACAGAATCTATTGTGGACTTGACATATTGTAGTTTTTTATAATATGGAATTATCACACTAATAAGTTTATTCATGAGCAAATAAGCATTATAAGAAAAAATAATAAATTGCTATATCTTACTTTAAATGAAAAATAAAAAAATAATAATATTTATGCCATCTATAGAAATGGGTGGAGTAGAAAAAAACTTATTTATTATAACAAATTTTTTAAGCTTTAAATTTAGAGATATCAGATTCATTACTTCTTCAAATAAGACCCAAAGTCTAAATAAAAATGTTAACATAGTTAGAAATACTTTTTTAAGTAGTTTATTCAAAAGTAGAATTTTAAAAATTTTAATTAGCTCTAGTTTATTAATAAAAGAGCTACTGAAAGATAATGATAAAGAAATAATAGTATTTAGTTTTCAAGCAAATCTATACTCAATTTTAATTACCAAATTATTTGGAAAAAAAATATTTGTAAGGTTGAACTCTTCTCCATCCGGATGGTTAAATAATATATTTAAAAAATTTATATACAAAAAAATTCTCTCATTTTCGGATAAAATAATTGTAAATAGTCAAGAATTCAAAAAACAAATTAAATCTGATTTAAAACTAAAGTCGACCTGTATTTATAATCCTTTGGATAAACAAAATATTAAGTCTAAGTCTAACTCTAAAATAAAAAAACCTTTTAGGTATAAAAAATCTCTAAAGATTATTAATATAGGAAGATTGGTTGATCAAAAAGACCATATCACTCTTCTTAAGTCGATTAATAATATTAAATCAAAAATAAATTTAGAATTAATTATAATTGGCCAAGGTAAAAATAAAAATAAACTAATTGATTATATCAAAAAAAATAATTTAGAAAAAATTGTAAACATTGCTGGTTATAAACAAAATCCATATCCATATTTGAAATATAGTGATCTTTATATTTCAAGTTCAATCTATGAAGGACTTCCAAATGTGCTATTAGAAGCTATTACATTGAAAAAATTTGTGATCTCCAGCGATTGTCCAACAGGACCAAAAGAAATATTAGAAAATGGAAAAGGAGGCATTTTATTCAAAACTGGCTCTATTAAGGATTTATCTAATAAAATATTGATGTTTAAAAAAAAAAAAAGATCACTTATTAAAAAAACTAATTTTGCTTATTACAGTTTAAAAAAATATGATATGAAAAAGAACTTAAACTTTTATCACGAAATATTTTCGAAAAAAAATTAATGATATTTTTTATTTATATATATTAATTCATAACCTTTTCTAAATAACATTTGATTTCTAGAAACTAATTTAAATTTTTTTTTTTTTAAAAAATTGTCAATTTTTTTAAAATCATAATTTTTGATTAATGATTTATCGTAATGACATTCTAACAAAATTACTTTGGTCTTATTAAGATATTGTTCCATGCCTATTAACACACTGTATTCATGACCTTCGGTGTCTATCTTAACTAAATCCAAGATTTTTAATTTATACTTAAATAATATATTCTTAAGTTTAATTTTTTTGATTTTGATTTTTTTTTTATAAATATTTTTTTTTAGAAAAAAAATATTAATTATTAATTTTTTAATATATGTATAAATTGCATTTTCATTAATTTCGTTTAATGTAGACATTGCAGAAATATGTCCAATCTTTAGGTAATCCATTCCAACTTTATCAGAAACCGCAAAATTAAATATTTTTGTATTTTTATCTTTAAAATTATTTAGATATTGAAAACACTCAATATTTGGCTCAAAGGCTAAAATTTTTCTTACATTAAAATTTTTTTTTATTATTTCAATCATTTCACCTTTATGGGCACCAATATCAATGTAAATATTAATTTCTAATTTCAAATACTTTCGTAATATTTTAAGATTTTTATTCTGAATATGCATATCTAAAAAATTTAAAAAATTAATAATTAATGTTTTCATTTTTCAAAAAATAAATAATTATTGATAATTCTTGCATTTATCTCTGTATTTGAGCAAGGTGCAGGTGTCGCCCAGCAATAACCCTCGGTTATATTTAAATATTGTTTGTTATCTAACTCCAAACTTTTATATTTTTTTTCTTTTACAAAAAAAAGAGGAAAATTAGTAAATTTATACTGATCTTCTCTATCAAACTCATAATTAATTCGCACAATATTTTTTAAATTAAAAATAATAATAGTAATCAATAAAATTCCTTTAATTTTTGATAAATAATTTTTGTTTAATCTATTTTTTATTTTACTTTTTTTATATAAATTAACTGCAAATAAAACTGCCAAAATACTTATTGGAAAATATCCCCCGTATCTTAAGGAAGGGTGCTTAAAAAACCAAAATGCAATTATTAGAAATAAAAATGGAATAATAAACTTATTCAATAATTTCTTAGTTTTAATATCTATATGTATTTCATTTTTGAATAGAAAATAAAATATAATATTTATGAAAATTAAAATTGATATAAAATCTAAAACTTTATTAAAAAAATATATATCCAGCCATTGATATATCCAATTAATTCCTTTGATATAGTTTTCAGCATTTTCAACTTGAAAAGTTGGTGTAGCTCCAGCTTTGGCCCATAATTCAAGCCAAATATTCATTCTTTCCACCTCACCTATATTAAGTGACCAAAAATAGTTATCACCAAAACAAGTAAGGGTAATTGGATAAATAAGGCAACCAGTGCTGAGAAAGTTTTGTAAAAAAAATAATACAAAAAATATAATCGTAAAAATAAATAACCTTTTATTCAAATTTTTTTTAGAAAATGGATTTATCTTTAATATATAAAAAGTTAGTGGAATTAATAAAAAATATAAAATAAAGTAAGCTTTTAACGAAAAAGTTATTAATAACAAAATCGCATTAAAATAAATAAGATTTATATTTTCTCTATTTAATATATTTTTAAAAAAATTCAAAAAAATTACTATTAGTAAAATTTGACCGGCTAGGTCTGTTCCATATTCAGATAGCCTAGTAAACTTTATATTTATAATAGAAATAAAAATTAAAGATAAGTATAGGACAAAACTTTTTGAATGGTAATTTTTTAAGATTTCTTTAAGTAATATAAAATTAACAAAAACTAATATTAAGTAATTTGGTAGATTGAAAAGATAATACTTAATATATGGAAGAAATGTAAGTGAGTTTAAAAATAATATTGATGAGTGATGTCTAAACCCATAATTTAACAAACCGCTTCCAATAGTAATTTTATTTTCAAATAGATGTAATGCAAAAGGCAAATGATAGTAGGGAAAATCATCGTGATTTTTTGAAATAAAAAAAAAGGTTATTGTTAATAATATTAATAAAAAAATTAATTTAATATCCTGTATTTTAAATTTTTTGAAATTAATAAAAAAAAGTATTAAGCCCACTATTAAAACAATCATATTGTGGAAGTAATTATGGGATATTACAAAATTGCTTAGGTATGAAATATTAATTAATAAAAAAATACCCAATAATCCGATTTGACCTAAATCAATTTCAAGTTTTGATTTAAATATTTTATTTAGAAAAAAAATTCCGTAACCTAAATATGAAAATAAAAATATTATTATAAAGAGGTATATAGAAAATATGTTTATTAAAATTTCCAACATCATATTTCATGTTTTATATTCTTCAACTTTAACACCGAAAATACTTAAAGCTGTAAAAAATGATCTGATGAAATATTGAATAACAAATAATGAATTTAACTTAAAATTGAATGGTAATAAGATTAAATAATATAATGATTTAAGAAATTCAATAAAAAATTTTGACACTATATAAAATAAACATTTTAGTGGTCCATAGAGTTTTGTGTAAATTATTTTAGTCGATGAGCCAAACCTTGCATTTCTTTTTATAAACCATAAGAAATTAGATCTCAATTGATCTCTATTTTCAAATACCGGAGAGTATTTATTCCAATAAATTTTATACCCTTTCAAGTTAAGTTGTGAAAAAAATAATTGATCATCGCATCCTAAATTTTTTAATTCTATATCAAATTTAAATTTAATATTAGAAATTATATTAGATTTCATAAAAACATTATTTGTAGCAGCCCAATTTACCTTTGAATTATGTTTGGCATGTCGCTCTAATACAACTTCATAAATATTTTTTGTTTTAGAAATTTGTGGGCCTGTAATTATGTCTGAATTAGTTTGATCAAGAGCTTTAAACATATTACTTAACCATGTTTTTGGCAGAATGCCATCATCGTCAATAAAGCACGTAAAATCAGAACGTGTTGACCTCATAATCTCTAAACATTTATTTCGTGCAAAAGGAATTCCAATTTTTCTTTCTGTAGCAAAGTTTATTTTTATATCTTTTTTATTTAAATCTAAAATTTTTTTTTTGTTTAAGATATTTTTTTTACTATTAATTATTATATATATTTCAGTTTTACTTCGCTTTGTTTGATTTAAAATACTTTCTATACAATTAAATATATTCTTATTTGCCTTAGATACACATATATAATAGTTTATTTTAAACATTAGCCAAACTTATATATTTATTGATATACAAAATAAATTAAATATTAATATTAATAAATCTAAAAAAATTGAAAAAAAAAAAAATTTTATATTGGTCTCCCCATCTTACACATATAGGAACTATTAATTCTGTTTTAAATTCAGTTAAAGCCCTAAGAACTTATTCTAATACTGATAATCAAATTGATATTCAGGTTATTAACCTATTTGGAGAATGGTCTAATCATAAAGATTTATTAGATAAAATAAATGTAACTTTAGTAAATTTTTTTATTCCAAAAATTAATAAATTTATTCCAAGAAATAGTTATTTAAAAAGCCGTTTTTCATATTTGCTT
>CACDNT010000001.1 GCA_902554195.1 uncultured Pelagibacteraceae bacterium | reverse complement strand
TGGTTATTTCCCTGTTCCGCCTGTTGATAGTGAACAAGATATGAGGAGTGAATATCTAAAAGCTATGAAAGAAATGGGAATTAAAGTTGAAAAACACCACCATGAAGTTGCACCTAGTCAACACGAACTTGGAATGTATTTTGGAACTCTTGTGGATCAAGCGGATAACTTACAGCTTTATAAATATGCTGTTCACATGGTTTCTAACTCGTTCGGTAAGACAGCTACTTTCATGCCTAAACCAGTTAAAGGTGACAATGGTTCAGGTATGCACGTTCACCAATCGATTTGGAAAGGTGATACTGCATTATTTTCTGGTGATAAATATGCGGGCTTATCTGATACAGCATTACACTATATAGGTGGAATTTTAAAACATGCAAAAGCAATAAATGCTTTTTCTAATGCTACGACGAATAGTTACAAAAGACTAATTCCAGGATTTGAAGCTCCAGTTTTATTAGCTTATTCAGCTAGAAACAGATCAGCATCTTGCAGAATTCCAATCACTTTAAGTAAAAAAGCAGCTAGATGTGAAATTAGATTCGGTGATGCTGCTGGTAATCCATATTTAACTTTCTCTGCAATGTTAATGGCTGGTTTAGATGGAATTAAGAATAAAATTGATCCAGGTAAATCATTTGATAAAGATCTTTACGCTTTATCAGAGGATGAAGTTAAGAAAATTCCAACTGTTTGTGGATCTTTAAGAGAAGCAATGGAAAGTCTTGATAAAGACAGAGATTTCTTAAAACAAGGGAATGTATTTACTGATGATCAAATAGATGCTTATATTGCATTGAAGTTTGAAGAAATACACAATTTTGAACACACACCTCATCCGATAGAATTTGAGATGTATTACAGTTGTTAATTTTTATTGTCTAGTTTTAGCAATTTTGTTTTTGCCAGAACCTTTTTTAACAATGTAATCAAGTGTTCCATTTGCTCCAGTATCAACAGACTTTATAAGAGATCTTAAAAAAGTTTTTCTCTTCTCTTTTCTGTCTTCACTGTTTTGCAAGTTTCTGATTTCAAAGACGTTCATAGATAGATATTATCAATCTATGCATTTATTGCAACTCTGGTATGTTCAAAATGGGATTATACTTTAAAAGACTCTCCGCAGCCGCAACGCTCGGTTTCATTAGGATTATTGAAAACAAATGATGATGAAAAATCCTCTTTTTTATAATCCATCTCAGTGCCTAGAAGATACATGACAGCCGCCGAATCAATATAAACTTTTACTCCTTTATCCTCGATCAACTCATCATTAGGATTTATCTCTTTTGAATATTCCATTACGTATGACATACCTGCACAACCACCTGATTTTACAGAAACTCTCACACCTATCGCATTTTTTTCAGCGTTAGACATTATTTCTTTAATTCTTAAAGCTGCATTATCACTTAATTTTATAATAGGATTCATTATAAGTTTAACTCCAATTTCGCTGCATCTGACATCATATCTTTATTCCAAGGAGGATCCCAAACCAATTCAAGATTTACATCATCTATTCCCTCTACTTGCATTGCACCCTCTTTTACCTCTTTTGGTAAACTTTCTGCAACGGGACAATTCGGTGTAGTTAATGTCATCTTAATTTCAGCCTTACGACCATTTACCTGTATATCATAAATTAAACCAAGTTCATATATGTTCACTGGTAACTCAGGATCATAAATTTTTCTAATTTCCTCAATTATTTTGTTTTTTACATCCATAATTAATTTTCTGTGGTTATTTCTTTCCCATCATTTTCCATTGCGGATACCAAAGTGTGCCATGATAAGGTAGCACATTTAACTCTCATTGGATATTGTTTGACGCCTGATAAACACATCAATTTTGTTTTATCGTCCTCTTTTAAAATATTATTTTTAAGTTCAGGATTTTCTTTAATCATTCCTAAAAAATCCTCAATTATTTCTTTAGCTTCATTATCACTTTTACCTTTAATCAAATCAGTCATTATTGAAGCTGATGCCATTGATATTGCACATCCACTTCCCTCAAAAGAAATATCCTCTACTTTTCTTTGGTCATTTAATTTAAGATATACATGTACATTATCTCCACATAATGGATTATTGCCTTTTGCATCCTTATTAAAATTTTCTGTTTTACCCAAATTTCGGGGGTTCTTTCCATGCTCTAAAATTATTTCTTGATATAATTCTTTTAAGTTCATTTTAAATCAAAAATTTTTTTACAATTATTAATACCTTCATTTAACTTATCTAAATCATCTTTAGTGTTATAAACTCCTAATGATGCTCGCGCACTTGCGGGTATACCTAATTTGTCATGGAGTATTTGACAACAATGATGACCCGCCCTTATAGCAACTCCAGTTTCATCCAGAATAGTTGCAATGTCATGTGGATGAACTCCTTCTACCGTAAAAGATAGAACTCCACCTCGCTCTTTTGGATTTCCAATGAGTTTCACAGAATTATTCTTTTTTAAAATTTCTTGGCCGTATTCTATTAATTCTTTTTCATGTTTAATTATATTTTCAATTCCAATACTTTCTAAAAATTTTATTGATTGATCAAACGCGATGACTTGAGCAGTAGCCATTGTTCCAGCTTCATACTTATTTGGAAGTTCGCCATAAGAAATTCTATCTTTTTTAACTTCATTTATCATTCCACCACCTCCTTGGTATGGTGGAAGTTGCTCTAACCATTTCTTTTTTCCATACAAAACTCCAAGTCCTGTCGGGCCATACATTTTATGACATGAGATTGCATAAAAATCACAATCCAAGTCTTGCATATCTAATTTTAAATGTGGTCCTCCCTGACATCCATCTACTACAACAACTATGCCCTTTGAATGTGCCAATTGGGTTATTTCTTTGATTGGTAAAACTGCACCAGTGACATTGGATAAATGAGTTATTGCTATTACTTTAGTTTTATCTGTAATTTCTTTTTCTATATTTTCAATCGGAATATCTCCGTCTTCATTTATCTCTGCAAACTTTATTTTTATATTTTTAGATTTTCTTAAAAAATGCCATGGAACATAATTTGAGTGATGTTCTAGCTCTGTAATCAAAATTTCGTCATTTGGCTCCAAGATCGCTTGACCTAATGTGTTAGCGACCAAATTTAAAGCTTCTGTAGCACCTTTAGTGAATACAATTTCATTTTTATCTTTCGCATTTATATATTTTTGAACAGAAGTTCTTGTATTTTCATACAAATTAGTAGCTGCAACAGCTAAATAATGTATGCTTCTCCCTACATTTGAAAACTGTTTAGAGTAAAAATCATTTATTCTATCTAAAACCACTTTAGGTTTTTGAGATGAATTAGCGCTATCTAAGTAAACTAAATCGTTGTTCTGAATTTTTTCATCAAAAATCGGAAACTCTTTTCTAATTTTATTTATGTTCATTGTTTTAATCTAATAATATTTGTAATTAAGTTTTTTATTTCTACGTCTGTAATCTTTTCAACAACATCCATTAAAAAACCATTAATCAGAAGTTCTTTTGACTGTTGATAACTCAAACCACGAGACATTAAGTAAAAAATTGAATTTTCATCTAAGCTACCAGATGCTGATCCGTGAGAACATTTTACATCATCAGCATAAATTTCTAATTCTGGTTTTGCATTAAACTCTGATGTTTCATCGAGAAGTATTGCTTTACTCAATTGATATCCATCAGTTTTTTGAGCTTTTGAATT
Source organism: uncultured Pelagibacteraceae bacterium (assembly GCA_902554195.1). Classification (GTDB taxonomy): domain Bacteria; phylum Pseudomonadota; class Alphaproteobacteria; order Pelagibacterales; family Pelagibacteraceae; genus Pelagibacter. The sequence goes on along the minus strand of CACDNT010000001.1, from coordinate 71,475 downwards.
TACAAATATTCTTCCTTGATATGCGGATTTTGAATTTTTTCCAAGAACACTTTTAATAAGCTGATAACTTTTTGTGTTTTCCACTAAGTGATTTATTGTAGTTCTTATTTCGTGTTGTTGATTTTCCTTTAAAGAAAAAATACCATTAATAAATGCTGATGAATACTCACCGTTTAAATTACAATTAATCTCATTTTTAAAATAATCTGAACCAGCAGATAATATAAATGTTTCTGAGACACTGTTATTGTTCTGTTCAATATTGTTAAAAGAGTATTTTAAATTATTATTAATAAATTTATCAATTTTATAGTTTTTAAGAATTGAGTCTTTTTCTAAATTAAAGTTGTAAAAAATATTTATAAAGTTTTTCCCTGTGTTATTATCAAAATAATCAATAAGTTTTAAACAACTATTTTCACCTAATTCAAAATCTAATCTCAAATTGATATTAGTAGACTTAATTTTATCATTTGTTGAATGATAAATTATCAAAGGTTTTTTTAGAGAATAATTTTTTTTAATTAAAATTTTAAAAACTTTATCAGTAAATGCACTATTCAAATCAATTAATGAATTTTCATAATCAAATAATATATCTTTTTTAGTTTCATCAATTATTTCAATTTTATTTTGATCTTCGAAGTTAAAATCAATTTTTTCGATCCTTCCATTTATAAAAATAATTTTATTATGCTCCAAACTATCAACAAAAATTGATGGATCGATTTTATTAGATTGTGAATAATCATTGAAATAACTTAAATCACTAATATTTTTTTTAATGATCTGACTAATATCTAAAAATTTCCAATCTTCTTGCTTTCTATTTGGAAAACCCTTTTTTATGAAATTATTTAAAAAAGTTTTCTTAAAATGGATTTCTTCATTAGAAAATTTTGAAGTTTTTACTAATTTATCAAAGTCTGACTGTAATTGCTCGCTCATTTAATTAAAACTTTCGTATCCTTTTTTTTCTAATTCGATTGCTAATTCTGGACCACCAGATCTTATTATCTTTCCATTCATTAAAACGTGAACAAAATCAGGTTTAATGTAATCTAATAATCTTTGATAATGGGTTATTATTAAAAAAGAATTATCCTTATTTCTTAAAGTATTAACTCCATCTGCAACTATTTTAAGCGCATCTATGTCTAGGCCTGAGTCTGTCTCATCTAAAATGGATAATTTTGGTGCTAACATAGACATTTGCAGAATTTCATTTTTCTTTTTTTCTCCACCTGAAAATCCAACATTTAATTGTCTATTTAGTTTTTCTTCATCAAATTTTAATTCTTTAGCTTTCTCTTTAACAAGTTTTAAAAATTCAATTGCATCTAATTCTTTTTCGCCTCTTGCTTTTCTAATTGCATTTAAGGATGTTTTTAAAAAGATATTTGTATTAACACCTGGAATTTCTAATGGGTATTGGAAAGCTAAAAATATTCCTTTGTGCGCTCTTTCTTCGGTTTCAAGATCAAATAAATTTTTATTTTCAAATAAGATTTCGCCTGATACCTGGTATCCTTTTTTTCCTGACAGAATATTAGATAATGTGCTTTTTCCTGATCCATTTGGGCCCATGATTGCGTGAACTTCACCAGGATTTATATTTAATGAAAAACCCTTTAAAATTGATTTATTTTCAACATTTGCATTTAAATTACTTATTTTAAGCATTAACCAACACTCCCCTCTAAGCTAATGCCTACAAGTTTCTGGGCTTCAACTGCAAACTCCATTGGTAATTGTTGTAATACTTCTTTACAAAAACCATTAACAATTAATCCCACAGCCTCCTCAGGGTTAAGTCCTCTTTGTTGGCAATAATGTAATTGTGCCTCACTTATTTTTGATGTCGTAGCTTCATGAGCAATATTGGAGTCAAAATTTTTATTTTTGATATATGGAACTGTATGTGCGCCACATTTATTTCCCATTAATAAAGAGTCACATTGTGTATAATTACTAGAGTTTTTAGCTTTTGAATTAATATCTACTAAACCTCTATAAGTCATATCAGAAAATCCAGCACTTATACCTTTTGAAATAATTTTACTTTTAGTATTTTTTCCTAAATGAATCATCTTTGTTCCAGTGTCTGCCTTTTGATGATTATTGGTAATTGCTATAGAATAAAACTCACCAATTGAATTATCACCTTTTAAAATACAGCTTGGGTATTTCCAAGTTATAGCTGAACCTGTTTCAACTTGAGTCCAAGAAATCTTAGAATTATTCCCTTTGCACAATCCTCTTTTAGTTACAAAGTTATAAATTCCTCCTTTGCCATTTTCATCACCAGGATACCAATTTTGTACTGTTGAATATTTTATTTCCGCATCGTCTAAAGCAATCAATTCAACATTTGCAGCGTGTAATTGATTTTCATCTCTCATGGGAGCGGTGCATCCTTCAAGGTAGCTCACGTAACTTCCTTTATCAGCAATAATTAATGTTCTTTCAAATTGTCCTGTCTCTGATGCATTAATTCTGAAATAAGTTGATAGTTCCATAGGACACTTAACACCCTCAGGAATATAAACAAATGATCCATCTGTAAAAACAGCAGAGTTTAGTGTGGCAAAAAAATGATCAGTTACTGGTATAACTGTACCTAAATATTTTTTTACAAGATCAGAGTGTTTTTGAATTGCCTCTGACATTGAACAAAAAATTATTCCATGTTTAGTCAGCTCACCTTTAAATGTAGTAGCAACTGAAACAGAGTCGAATACGGCATCTACAGCAATTCCATTTAATCTTGCTTGCTCTTGTAATGGAATTCCAAGTTTTTTATATGTCTCTAAAAGTTTAGGATCAAGCTCATCTAAACTTTTTGGCTTATCCTTCATGCTTTTTGGTGCTGAATAGTAATATAAATCTTGATAATCAATTTTTGGATATTTTGGTTTTTGCCAATTAGGTTCTTTTAATTGTTTTAATCGCTCGTAAGCTTTTAATCTAAAATCTAACATCCATTTTGGTTCTTTTTTAATATTAGAAATAAACTTAATCACATCCTCATTTAAGCCTTTTGGAGCTTTAATATTTTCAATATCAGTTGTAAAACCGTATTTATAATCTTTTAATTTTTCTATATCTTTTTCTCTAGTATCCATTTTTAAATTCTTCTCTCGATGTTATCTTGAATAAGATCTTCTAAACTCTTTTTTTCAAAAAAATCATTAATATGATTTTCAAGTTCATCCCATAAATTATGGGTTAAACATTTTGTAGATTTACCATTACAGCCCTTTTTAGACTCTTTTTTACATTGAACAGTTTTAACTTTTTCATCAACAGCATCAAAAATATTTGTAAGTTTGATCTCTTTAGCTTTTTTATTTAAAACGTAGCCACCTTGATTTCCTCTAACACTTTGAACAATCTCTTTTTTTCTAAGTTTAGAAAAAATTTGCTCTAAATAATCAAGCGAAATACCTTGTCTAAGCGAGATGTCTCTTAGAGATACTGGGTTAATATTGTTAAATCTTGCCAGATCCACTAAAGCCATTACCGCATATCTGCCTTTAGAAGTTAATTTCATAAAACCTATATTTTACTGGGGTATATATAAACCTGACTAAAATAGTCAAGTATCTAACAGAAAAAAACACTAACATTTTGTCACGTACATGTGCTAAACGTAATTTTTTTTTGAGAATAATTATCAATATCAATTATGGATAATAAAATTTTAGAAATATTTATACCTGGTCCTGCCGGGAGACTCGAGGCAAAATATTTTAAAAGTAAAAAAAGTACTTCACCAATTGCTTTAGTACTACAACCTCATCCACAATATGGAGGAACAATGAATAATAAAGTTGTTGTAGAAACTTTTCATACTTTTATGGAAAATGATTTTTCCGTATGTCGAGTAAATTTTAGAGGTGTTGGTAAAAGTGATGGAGAATTTGATAATGGTCAAGGAGAACTGGCAGATGCTGCAGCTGCACTAGATTGGTTAGAAAGAGAAAATTTTGATAATTCACAATGTTGGGTATCAGGGTTCTCTTTTGGTTCATTAATTGCAATGCAATTATTAATGAGAAGACCTGAGATAAATAGATTCATTGCAATTTCACCTCAGCCAAATGTTTACGATTTTTCTTTTTTATCACCATGTCCTTCATCAGGTTTAATGGTGCATGGAAGAAAGGATGAATTAGTTCCTTTTGAATTCATCAAAGATTTAGATAACAAACTTAGCGCCCAAAAAGGTATTAAAGTTGAATTTGAAACTATCCCAAATGCTAATCATTTTTTTTCAAAAAGTGAGTCTGAATTAACAAAATGTATTTCTAAATATATAAAAAAAGAAACAGCTCTTTATTAAAAGTTTCGAAAAACTTCTCCACCCGATACAGCTTTTTTACATCTTGTAGTACTTGGAAATGAAATGGGTAATTTCAAATATGATCTTATAGCTAGATACGCAAAAGCTTGGGACTCGATAAAATTCCCATCAAAATTATAATTATCTATATCTTTTATAATTATATTTTTGTTTGATAAATAATTTTCAATCGATTGCATCAAAGATTTATTTTTTCTTCCACCTCCACAAAATATATATTGATATGGAATTGTATCATTTAGTTTATTAATTTTCCTCAAACCATCAGCAATTAGATAAGCAGTAAATTTTGTTAAAGTCGCACACCCATCCTCAAATGACAAACCTTTTACAAATGATATGTCAAAATCTTTTACATCCAATGATGTCTCGTAAGATTTAAACTCAAAATTATCTATTGCTTGATTTAAAATTAAATCATCAACTTTTCCAATATTTGCATAATTTCCATCTTTATCAAATTTTAAACCTTTATTATTTCTTACCCAATCATCTATCAAACAGTTTCCTGGGCCCACATCATAAGCAAAAAATTTTATTGAATTATTGATATCTTCTTTGATTTGAGTGATATTTGTAATTCCTCCGATATTAATTATGTTTATTGGTAATTTAAGTTTAAAATTTTTTTGAATAATTTTTGAAATCAAACAATGAAATATTGGTGTAAGCGGAGCACCTTGACCTCCATGATTTAAATCATTTTGTCTAAAATTATTGATTACAATTTTTTTAAATAAACTTGATAATAATTTTCCGTCTCCTATTTGCTTAGAAATTTGAATTTTTGGATCATGGAAGACTGTTTGGCCATGAAAACCTATTAAATTAATATCTTCATTAATGTGTCCAATCACTTCATTTATTAAGTGACCGTTGAATAATGTAAATTTTTTTTCTACATCATTGATCTCTTTAGAATGAGTTTTTAAGTCTGTAAAATTACTAATTTTATCTCTTAAACTAATTAATTGCTTGTAAAGTCCATCATCAAATTCTTTATAAGTATCATAAATACTGGAAAATTGATCATAACCATCAGATTTTATTACAGACAAATCCACTCCATCCATTGATGTACCGCTCATCAAACCTATTGAGGTAAATATCTTTTGTTTCATTATTATTTTTTTTTAACAAAATTTGTATATTGTAGAATTATACGCTTATGAATAAATTTTTAAAAGAATTTAAAGACAGAGGCTACTTTTATCAATGTACTGATGAAAATGAGTTATCCTCATTATTGGATAAAAAAAAGATTAAAGCCTACATTGGTTTTGATTGTACAGCTGAAAGTTTACATGTTGGCAGTCTCCTACAAATTATGTGTTTACGAATGCTACAAAAACATGGACATCAACCAATTGTATTGTTAGGTGGAGGAACCACAAGAATTGGAGACCCGTCTGGTAAAGATAAAACACGAAAAATTTTAAGTGAAAATGAAATTGAAAAAAATTCTAAAAATATTGAAAGAATTTTAAAAAAATTTTTAGATACAAGTGATAAAAATGTAAAACCAATATTTGTTAATAACTATGAGTGGCTCAAAGGTTTAAATTACATCTCTTTTTTGAGAGATATTGGAAAACATTTTACAATAAATAAAATGCTAACATTTGAAAGTGTAAAAACAAGGTTGGATAGAGAACAATCTCTAAGTTACATGGAATTTAATTATATGATTTTACAAGCTTACGATTTTTTAGAACTTAATAAAAAAGAAAATTGTTTATTGCAAATCGGTGGATCTGATCAATGGGGTAATATTATTAATGGCGTAGATTTGATTAAAAGACATTCTAATCAACAAACATATGGTTTAACTACTCCTTTAATCACGTTAGCGACAGGTGCTAAAATGGGAAAAACTGAAAATGGAGCAATATGGTTGGATGAAAAATTTTTATCACCATACGATTATTGGCAATTTTGGAGAAATATAGATGATAGAGATGTGTCGAAATTCATGAAATTTTTCACAGATTTAAGTATTGATGAAATAGAGAAAATTCAACAAAAAAATATTAATGAACAAAAAATTGTTTTAGCAAATCAAACCACTTCTATGCTTCATGGGGAAGAAGAAGCGAAAAAAAGTGAAGAAACAGCAAAAAAAACTTTTTCAGAAAATTCAATGGGTTCTGCATTACCTTCTGTTTCAATTAAAAAAAATCAATTGAATGATAAGTTAAGTATTGTTGATTTAATAATTCTTTCTAAGTTAGAAAAATCTAAAAGTGAGATAAGAAGATTGATTAAAGGTAGTGGTGTTAGAATTAACAATCAAATTATTAATGATGAGAAACTAATAATCAGTGAAAAATTATTTGAAGATAATACAATTAAACTCTCCTTGGGTAAGAAAAGACATATCAAAGTTGAAATAAACTAATTTTTTTTTATTTTTTCAAGAGTTCTTGTGATGAATCTTGGTGTAAGAGTTTTCACAGGGTTTACAGTTGTTTTTAATTTATTTGGGGGACCCTTTATCTTAAAACTCACACCAAAAACACCCTCTCCAACTTTTTTTCCCACTAAAATATCTCCAAGAAGAGGAATGGAGGATATAGTTCTATTAATTGTTGTTGCTGGAACCATAGTTCCTCTAAGACTAACCAAATCATCATTTTCAATATATCCTTCCATCAATAAAGAGATAGCGGGACCGATAGCATATAACTCTTCTATTCTCATAAGATCATTCTTATTGGAAAATTTCATTTCAAAATCTGTAAATCTTATTCCCTCGCCAGTTAATAAGTCAGCGATACCTTGGAGAGATGCTAATGTTAATAATTTTGCTAAAGCTGGTACTTCTTGTACTTTAAAATTATCAATTATTAATTTTGAATTAGAAACATTGTTTTGTTTAATGGAATAAAAATCTAAATTGCCTTCCTCAAAACCTTTTATAAATTTGTACCTATTAACAAAAGGCTTAGCTAAATCAGAATAAATAGTTGTAATTTTCTCATTTGAAGTAGATCTAATAGTTAAATTAATCCTCTGATTATCGGAAAAATCTCCAGCTAAATTAGCATCAGTCACTTCACTATTATTGAATGTTAAATATCCACCTAAATCTTCTATTGGATGATCTTTGTCAAGAAATGCCTCTTCTATCTTTATATTTAGTTTAAAATTTTTAGAAAAAATTTTTTTGTTCTTTGGATTTTTATCATCTTTCAATAAATCATCTATAATTTTTGTGGCATTAAAACTATTAGATTTTAATAAATAATCTTTATCTCTTTTTTTGATTGATAAATCATTTTTTAATAAGTCATTATCAAAATAACTTAAATCTACATCGCTAATAGATTTAATTTTATATTTTTTCGATAATGATAAGTTTTGAATTTCAAATTTATTATTTTTTTCTTTTATTGAGATATTATTAAAATTAATCTCATTCGATAAAAGATTTTTAACTCCAAGAATTATTATTTTTAATTTATTATCTTGATTTTTTTCATAATTCAAAAAATTCAGTTGAAATGGGTTTTTTTTAATTTCTAATGAAGTATCAAATTTTAAGTTTTTTTTTGATTTAGAAAAATTATACTTAATATTATCTTTTTCTTTTTGGATTAAAATATTTCCATTACCGATAATACTTAGGAAATTTTCTTTATATTCAATTTGTATTTTGTGATCTGACAACTCAATTATGTCTTTTAATTCTGGAAAAAACTCTTTCAAATTTTTTGAACTTACAACTTTGGAATTTTTTAAATTCACTAAGGAGTCAATCTTAAAATCATCTATCTTGTATTTATTATCAATTTTGAATGAAAAAGTATTAGATAAATCAAACTTGGCTGATTTGATTTTTAGATTATAAAAATCGATATTTAATAATTGATTAATCTTTTTATTATCTAAAACTAAATTTTTACTATTATTTTTGCCTGAAACTATAAATTTATTTTTTTGTTTTTTGATATTTAATTCTGGAAAGGTCAAATCATTATTATCATATGATAAATTTATATCTTTAAATTCAAATTTATTATTTTGAAGATTAAAAATAAGATTTATTTTTGATAAATTTATTTTTTTTAAAGGTTTAACCTCACCATCTTTTACTAATCCTTTTATAATAAAATCATCTTTAATGTTACCATTTTGATCAAATTTAAGATTTATGTCTGCTATCAAATATCCTTTTTTCACAAACTTTTCTAATATGTAAATTTGAGGGCTATCCTTAATGGATCTTATAAATGAAATTAAATTTTTAATTTCGATTGTCCTTGTGGTTATATCTAATTCAGTTAGCGAAAATTTTTTATTTATGAATGTTTTAATATCAATATTAGACTTGATACTCTCTAGATTAATTAGCTTATTTCTATTCTTTAAATTTGCTCCAACAGTTTTTAACATTAATTTAAATTTTAAAGGATCTAAGATGATACTTATTTTATCTAAATCTAGCTCTAATTGATTATCAATTTTTTTTACTTCTTTATATATTTGTTCATTAAAAATATTTGTTTTAATGCCAATGGTGCTTAAGTAAGTAATAGAACCAAAGATTAGCAATAATGTGAATATTAAAAATCTAAAAATTATTTTTTTCATTTAATTTGATATAAAGATTTCTCTAAAAAAGCATCAATGTCGCCATCTAAAACTTTATCTGGGCTTGTGCTTTCAAAGTTTGTCCTGTTATCTTTTACCAATCTGTAAGGTTGAAGCACATATGATCTAATTTGATGTCCCCACCCTATATCAGATTTAGAAGCCTCATTATTTTGATTTGCTTCATCTTTTTTTTTCATTTCAAAGTCATAAAGTCTTGCTCTAAGCATATTCATGCAGGTTTCTTTATTTTTATGTTGAGACCTTTCGTTTTGACATTGCACGACTATTTTTGATGGTATATGTGTTATCCTAACAGCGCTGTCAGTTGTGTTAACATGTTGACCACCAGCCCCACTTGAGCGATAAGTATCAATTCTCAAATCTTTGTCTAATATTTCAATATTCAAATTTTCATCAACAACTGGATAAACCCAAATACTTGCAAAACTAGTGTGTCTTCTAGCTCCTGAGTCAAAAGGAGATATTCTTACAAGACGGTGAATTCCAGATTCCTTTTTAAGCCATCCAAACACATAATCCCCCTGAATTTTTATGGTAGAGGATTTTATTCCTGCTTCCTCGCCTTTATGTTCACTTATTAAATTACATTTATAATTTTTGTCATCCGACCATTTCATATACATTCTTCTTAACATATTGGCCCAATCTTGACTTTCTGTGCCACCAGCACCGGCATGAATTTCTACATAGCAATCAAATGAATCTGCCTCATCTGATAGAAAACATCTTATTTCATTTTTCTTAACTTTTGATCTCAATTCTTTAATACTTTCCATAACTTCTTTTTTTACATTAAGATTATTCTCGTCTGTAGCTAAAGAGTAAAGGTCATCTAAATCCTTAAGTTGATTAATTGAGTCTTCATAAGAATTAATCAAATCCTCAAAAAGTTTTTTTTCCTTAATTGTTTTTTGTGAGTCTGCTTTATCTTGCCAAAAATTGGCACCAAGCATTTTTTTATCTATATGTTCAAGTTTTGAGTAAATCTTATTCTTTTCAAAGATACTCCTTAACTCTTTGGTTAATTTTTTCGATTTCCTTTTTAAGATCTAAATATTTATCGTCCATTAATAAAATTTTAATATATTATTTGTATCGATTCTATTATTATCAGAATACAATACTTTTCCATTTAAAACATTTTTACTTTTGTAAGCTTCAATAATTGTATTTTTTGAATTGAATTTAGCTTTTTCTCCAGTTAATGGATCGACAACCATAAGTGTCATTTTTTCTGGTACCTTAAATGGCCTTGCATCAGATTTTTTAACTGACTTTTCAATGAATTCTCGAAAAATAGGTAATGCAGCTTTTGATCCAGTTTCAAATTTACCTAAAGGTTTAGGATTATCCATTCCAACATAAACTCCAATCACTAAATTTGATGTGAAGCCAATAAACCACGCATCTGTATTTTCATTGGTGGTTCCAGTTTTTCCAGCTAAGTTTAATTGTAAATCTCTTAATTTTTTACCAGTTCCTCTTTTTATGACACCCTCTAAAATCGTTGTTACTTGATATGCTGTTTGCTCAGACATTACTTGCTTGTAATTATCCTCTATTTGTGGATAATTTTTACCAGTGTATGAAATCTTATCACAATTCATGCACTTTCTATTTTCATTATTAATTATTGTATTTCCTTCACTATCTTGAATTCTGTCTATTATAATAGGACTAATTAATTTTCCACCGTTTACAAATGATGAATAAGCAGAAGTTAAGTTTAAAAGAGTTGTTTCAGCTGATCCTAAAGAAATTGAGAGTAATTCTTCAGGATCATTATATATTTTTAATTCTTTAGAAAATCTCGCTACTTTGTCCACACCCAAGTTTTGAGCAATTCTTACAGTCATTAAGTTTCTTGATTTTTCAAGACCAACTCTAAGTGTAGAGGGTCCATAAAACTTTTTACCATAATTTTCTGGTTTCCATTTTTTTAAATCAATCCCTTGGTCTAAGACTAGAGGTGCATCGAGCACTAAAGATGATGGAGTGAATTTGTTTTCCAATGCTAAAGCATACACAAATGGTTTAAATGCTGAACCAGGCTGTCTGAGCGCTTGTGTAGCTCTATTAAATTCACTTGATTTAAAACTGAATCCTCCACTTAAAGCTAAAACACGTCCCGTGTAAGGATCCATTACAACAATGCCGCCATTAATTTTTGGTAGTTGTTTAAGGCTATAAAAGTTATCTTTAACTTTCTTAACATAAATTAAATCTCCAACTTTGAGTAAATCTTCAAACTCTTTTTTAGTCCATGAGATCTCATTGTATTTTATTAGACCAATTAATTTATCTTGAGTTTCAATTTTGGTTTGAAACTGACCAATTTCTCTAACTATTGCTATTTCCCAATTAATAGAATTCTCTAATTTATATCTTTTATCAATTTTTTTATGCCAACTATTATCATATTTTATATTTGTAAGTGGTCCACGCCATCCTTTTCTTTGGTCATAAGCAATTAATCCATTTCTCAAAGATTCAGTAGCAATTTTTTGAAGGTTTAAATTGATTGGTGTATTTATATTATAACCTTGTTTGTAAACTTTTTCATAAGTTAATTTATCTATTATATCTTTTCTAACATCTTCCACATAATACTGTGCATCTTCTAAATAAACTTTTTTCTTTTTCTTTAATTTAATATTTTGATTTTTGTATTCATTAAATTTCTCAAGATTTAAAAATCCATTTTGATTTAAATTTTTTAACACTAAATCTCTTCTAAATTTTGCTAAATCAATATTGTTATAAGGGTTATATCTGCTTGGGGCTTTGGGTAATGCTGCTAACAATGCAGCTTCTGCATAATTTAGTTCTTTAATTGATTTATCAAAATATTCTAAACTTGCAGCAGCAACACCATAAGCTCCACTGCCTAAATATATTTGGTTAAGATATAATTCTAATATTCTTTCTTTATTTAAAGCTCTTTCAATTCTAAATGCTAAAATTGCCTCTTTAATTTTTCGATTAATGCTAACTTCATTAGTTAATAGAAAATTTTTTGCGACCTGCTGAGTAATTGTAGAGGCTCCCTCAAGTCTTTTTGAGGTCATAATATTAGTTATATTGTTAAATATTGCTCTAACAACACCTTTTGCATCTACTCCAGGATGAGAAAAAAAATTTTTATCCTCAGCTGATAAAAATGCATTGATCACTTCTTTGGGGATTGCGCTATAAGGTATAAATATTCTTTTTTCTCTTGAAAAATCAGCAACTAAATCCCCATTACCAGAGTACATTTTACTTGAAACTGGAGGTTTGTAACTTTTAAGGAATTTATAATCAGGGATTTTATTAGAAAATGACCATAAAATCCCAAAAATCCCTATAAAAGTAATTAAAGAGATAATTAAAGATATTATAAAAATATTTCTTATTAGTTTAGTCATTTTGTTTCCATTATATATTGGAATTTGTTAAAGATAAGGCATTATTATTTACAAAATTTAAAAAAAATTAAATGAAACTTTCAGTCACAAAATTATGGAAAAAAATTTATATATTGATGCATCGCATCCAAATGAAACTAGAGTTGTTCTTAAATCAAACAATAATATTGAAGATTACGAATACGAAGGTTCAAACAATAATTTAATTAAGAATAATATATATTTAGGCAAAGTCAGCAGAATAGAGCCTTCATTGCAAGCTGCTTTTGTAGACTTTGGACGAGAACGACATGGTTTTTTATCATTCAATGATATTCAATCAGATTATTATCAAATACCCAAAAGTGACCTTGAAATAATCAAAAAAGAAGAAGAAAAATTAAGAGAGGAATTATCCAAAAAAGTTGAGGAAAAAGAGGAAGAAAATTTAGCAAAAGGGGATTTAGAGATAGACGATCCAATTAACGTAGAAAAAAAAGAAACTCATGATGTTGAAAAAAATGAGGAGGAAAAAGAAGGTAAATTCCAAAGTCGGAATAAATTTAAAAGATATAAAATTCAAGAGGTAATTAAACCTAATCAGGTAATTTTAGTTCAAGTAATTAAAGACGAAAGAGGTCAGAAAGGTGCTGCATTAAGTACATTTATTTCAATTGCCGGTAAATATATTGTTTTAATGCCAAACACTCCAAAAGGTGGTGGAATATCAAGAAAAATATTTAACCCAGCTGATAGAAAAAAAATAAGATCAATTTTAAATGAAATTGAAATACCTAAAGAAATGGGACTGATAGTTCGGACAGCCGGAAGTAACAAAACAAAAAATGAAATAAATCATGATTTAGAAACTTTGATAAAATCTTGGAACCAAATTAAAGATAATGCAATTAATGCTATAGCACCTTCATTAATTCATCAAGAAAGTGAAATCATTAATAGAACTTTAAGAGATATGTATGATGAGAACACTAAAAGTATCATTATTGAAGGAAATGAAGGCTATAAAAAAGCCCAAAACTTCATGAAAATGTTGATGCCTTCGCATGTGAAAAAAATTAAAAAATATAGAGGAAAAATTCCATTATTCATTGAGGAAGGTATAGAACAAAAGTTAAATCAAATTTTTGATACAGAGGTTAAGTTGAGTTCTGGTGGGTATCTTGTAATAAACCCAACTGAGGCGCTTGTATCAATTGATATTAATTCAGGAAGCTCAATTAGACAAAAAAATGTCGAAAGCACCGCTTTAGATACTAATTTAGAAGCTGCTGAGGAAATAGCAAGACAGATTAAAATTAGGGACTTATCTGGATTAATTATAATTGATTTCATAGATATGCTGAGTTATGGAAATAGAAAAACAGTGGAAAGACGATTAAAAGAAAAATGTAGATCAGATAGAGCAAGAATCCAAATTGGAAGGATTAGTAATTTTGGACTTTTGGAAATGTCAAGGCAAAGATTAAGAGAAAGTGCAATTAGATGGAAGGTTGGACTGACTGACGAATCCTTTGCACAAAAAATTTTAAAATTAGTTGAGTTTAAAGCTGTTTTAAACAAAGCTAAATACGTTGAGCTTAAGGTGTGTAAAAAAATATCTGACTTTTTAAAAGAAAATTTTATTGAAAACTTAACCTATTTTGAGAAAAAAAATAAAATTAAAATAGATATAATCTCTGATAATTCTCTTATTATTCCAGAATATATCATTGATATTAAAAACAAATCTAAAAAAACTATCGAGCTTTTAGAAAATTTTGAAAAACTTAATAATCTCCAAATTCAAGAAAAAGAAAAAAAAATAAAGAATATTAAAATACGTAAGAAAACTTTTAGAAAAAAAAATTATTTTAAAAAATCTAAATAATTCCTTTAATTGGAGACGAAGGATCACCCATTATCTTTTTCTCGATTCTTCCTGAAAGATAAGATTGTCTGCCAGCAACAACAGCGTTTTTAAATGCTTTAGCCATTTCAAAAGGTTTTTTAGCTTTTGCAATAGCAGTATTAACTAAAACACCATCACAACCTAATTCCATAGCTATAGTCGCATCAGATGCTTGACCCAAACCTGCATCAATTATCAAAGGTAATTTAGTTTGTTTTCTTATAATTTGGATGTTGACTTTATTAAGAATTCCTAAACCAGAGCCAATTGGTGCAGCAAGAGGCATGATTGCAGCAGCACCTGCATTTTCAAGTCTCTTTGCCATAAGTGGATCATCATTACAGTAAACCATGACTTTAAAGCCCTCCTTAGTTAAAATCTCAGTTGAATTAAGGGTTTCGATCATTTCTGGAAACAGATTTTTTTTGTCACCCAAGACTTCAAGTTTTACCAGTTTCCATCCTCCAATTTCTCTTGCCAATCTTAGAGTTCTTAAAGCCTCTTGAGAACTAAAACATCCAGCAGTGTTTGGCAAATATGTGATTTTTTTAGGATCAATAAAATCCATCAGCAAAGGTTTTTTTTTATCAGAAATATTTACCCGCCTTACTGCAACTGTTACAATGTTAGCTCCTGAGATCTTAATTGCCTTTGCACATTCCAACATATTCTTATATTTGCCAGTACCAACAATTAAACGGGAGTCAAATTTTTTTTTTGAAATAATTAATTTATCTTGCTTCAAACTTAACCACCTCCAATAAAATGTACAATTTCTATTCTATCATTTGTTTTCAAAAAAATCTTATTTAATTTTTTTTTATCTACTATTTGTCTATTTAGCTCAATTGCTACTTTTCTTATTGGTATTTTTAGATCCTTTAAAAGAACAGATATTTTAGTTTTATCATCTATTATATTTAATTTACCATTTATTTTTATTTTTATTTTTTTTTTCATCGTATATAAATATTTTATGAATAATAAGATTATAATAATTAATGGTCCAAATCTTAATCTATTAGGAGAAAGAGAACAATCACAATATGGATCTATTACTTTTAATGAGTTACAAGAAATTTGTTTAAATAAATCGAAAGAGTTAGGTTTAATTGCCGAATTTTCCCAATCAAATATAGAGGGAGAAATTGTCAACACAATACAAGACTCTATTAAAAATTATGATGGAATTATAATTAATGCTGCAGCATTTACACATACATCCGTCGCTATAAGAGACGCATTAAGTGTTTTTAAAAAACCCATTATTGAATTGCATATTTCTAATATATATAAACGTGAGGAATTTAGACAAAAGTCACTTATAAGTGATATTGCAACAGGAGGTATATTTGGATTGGGTGCTGATGGTTATATTTTAGCCATAATTTCAATGCAAAAGCTCTTAAAAAAATGAAAATTGATAAAAAAATTATTAAAGAACTAAGTGATTATTTAGATGAATTTAATCTTACTGAACTTGAATATACTGAAAAAGATACAAAAATAAAAGTTTCGAAAAATAATATATCGGTCAATAATCAGAATATTCCAAACTCAAAAAGCAATTTATCACCAGATAAAATAGATAAAAATGATGAACAAAAATCAGGTATAGAAATTACATCGCCGATAATAGGTACAGCTTATCATGCACCAGAACCTGGAGGAAAAAAATTTATAGAAATTGGAAAAAAGATTAAAAAAGGTGACACTGTAATGATAGTAGAGGCAATGAAAACTATGAATCATGTTCCTTCAACATCTAACGGTATAGTTAAGGAAATTTGTGTTGAAGACGGTCAACCAGTGGAATTTGGTCAAACAATTATCATTCTGGAATAATGTTTAAAAAAATTTTGATTGCAAACCGTGGAGAAATTGCGGTTAGAATAATTAGGGCTTGCAAAGAGTGGGGAATATCAACTGTTGCTGTTCACTCAGATGTAGATAAAGAGAGTATGCACGTCAGAATGGCAGATGAAAGTGTGTGTATAGGTTCCCATCAACCTGCTAATAGTTATTTAAATATTCCTGCTTTAATGTCAGCTATAGAAATAACTAATTCAGAAGCTGTGCACCCTGGTTATGGTTTTCTCTCTGAGAACGCCAATTTTGCTAGAGTGCTTGAGGAAAATAATATTAAATTTATTGGAGCTTCATCTAAGCATATAGAAATGATGGGAGACAAAATACAAGCTAAAAAAATTGCTAAAGAAAATGGTTTACCTGTGATTGAAGGATCAGATGGTGGGGTAAAAAATGTTGAGGAAGCTAAAGAACTTTGTAAAAAAATTGGTTTTCCTGTTTTAATAAAAGCTTCTGGTGGTGGTGGGGGGAAAGGTATGAAAATTGTTCATCAAGAAAGTGAATTTGAGTCATTATTTCTAACTGCAAAATCTGAGGCACAAAAATATTTTGGAAATGATGAAGTTTATATCGAAAAATTTTTTCAAAATCCTCGACATATTGAAGTTCAAATTTTGGCAGGAAAAAATAGAGCTGTTCATTTACATGAAAGAGATTGCTCCGTTCAAAGAAGACATCAAAAATTAATTGAGGAAACACCTAGTCCAGTACTTAATGAAAAGATTAGAAAAGATCTTTTTGACAAAACAATTAATATGGTGTCAAAAATTGGCTATACTGGCGCAGGCACAGTTGAATTTATTTATGAGAATGGAAAATTTTATTTTCTTGAAATGAATACTAGAGTTCAGGTTGAACATCCAGTCACAGAGATGGTTACTGGAATAGATATTATTAAGGAACAGATCTGGATAGCTTTTTCAGGTGAAACAGCATTAAATCAAAGTGATGTAAATCCAAGAGGACATGCAATAGAATGTAGAATAAATGCAGAAGATGCAAGTAAAAATTTTCAACCTTCCCCTGGAACAATCAGAATGTGTCATCAACCCTCTGGATTTCGAACAAGAGTTGATGGTGCAATATATCAAGGTTATAAAGTAACTCCTTACTATGATAGTATGATTTGTAAGTTAATATGTCATGGAAGAAATAGAACTGAAGCTATTCAAAGAATGAACAGATCGTTGGATGAATTTGTTATTGAGGGAATTACAACCACTATTCCATTACACAAAAAATTATTAAATCATAAAAAATTTATCGACTCTGATTTTAATGTAAGTTGGCTTGATAAAGATAATTTATTTTAATAACAGTTAATTATCCAAATGTCGTAAACAGGATGATCAAACGGTGCTATTGATGGACTTGAGGAAAACATCCAACCATTAAAAACAAAAACGTCGTTCCTATTTTTTTTTGTTAAATCTCTAACTTGAATATAAGCTTTTATTTCTGGGTTATCATCAAATTCAGAGACTGTACATTTTATACTTTTGATTGATAAATCTTTATAAATATACTCTTTCTTATTAATCAATTTTATCAATTCGTTTTTTGAACTTATTTTATCTAAAATTTTAATATCAGTATTATTTCCCTCAAGATTATTTTCTGAGTTAGCTTTCAATGCAACAAATAGATTAATTAAAAATACAATAAATAATAAATATATTCTTTTATTTCCAACTTTTATATTTTTTTTGAATTGCATCTTTTTTGTTCTTATTTGGATAATATGCTGACTCGGTGCCAGTTTGGTTAGATTGATGAGGTTTTTGCCATTGATACTTTTTTAAATCATGATTATTTTCAATCTTATTTTGCATAAAATGCATCCAGGAAAACCACTCTACTGGAATTTTCGATGCATCAATTTCATTAGAATAAATAACCCATCTTTTACCACTTTTACTTTCATAATATTTATTTCCAAAATTATCTTTCCCAACAAATTTTCCATATAAAATAGTTTTTATCTTCGTCCCTAAGGTGTCACGATTCCACCATGTGAAAATTTTTTTTAATAGAGTCAACATCTAAATTTCAATAATTTCAATTTCAAATTGTATAAATTAAATTAGACTAAAATATCTAAATGTATATAAGTTAAATGATTCAAAATTCAAACTTAAATTAAGGATTCGATAATATGGCAAAATATCTTGTTGAAACGTATTATACGTGCACATTTAGAGTAAATCATTATTTAGATGACATTAGTGAAACTGAGCTAAAAAATTTAGAAAAAAGAGATGATGGAAAATTTGAAGTTCTAGAAGTTAAATTAGATAATAGAAAAACTAAAAGTTTAAATCCAAATAATAATAAGATTGAACAAAATAAAAAAATAGATTTAGTATCTGAACAAATCAAGAATAAACCAGAAAATGTTGAAAAAATCATAACTCAGACTTTTTCAAAATCTGAGCATTCTGGAAAAAGATTTAGTATGCCTGATAGAAGAAAAGGCTATATTCAAAAAGCAACAATCGGAGATCACAAAGTTTATTTACATACAGGTGAGTATGAAGATGGCAAGATTGGGGAAATCTTCATAGATACAAGTAAAGAGGGAGAGCTAGTTAAAGCACTAATGAATAATTTTGCTATTGCTGTCTCACTAGGGCTACAATATGGAGTACCTCTGGATGAATATGTCAGTGCATTTGTGGGCACAAAGTTTGAACCTTCAGGTAAGGTACATGGAAACGATAGAATTTTGAGTGCTTCTTCAATTTTGGATTATTTGTTTAGAGAATTAGCTATTTCATATCTTAATAGAGAAGATCTTGCACATACACCTTCGATTGGAAATTTAGATGGAGTTAATAATGAAGATCAAAATTTTGATGAACAAAATCAATTCCTTAAAATTGTTAAAGATATAACAAGTAAAGGGTTTGTTAGAAATAATTATAAAAAAAATTTAGTTGATTTGACTGACGTAAAAATAAGTTTAAAAGGAAAAAAATAGTTATTTTTTTGTTTTAAGAGATAAATTTAATTCTTTTAATTGATTTTCGCTTACTTCAGATGGTGCGTTCATCAGTAAATCTTGAGCGTTTTGATTCATTGGAAACATTGTAACTTCTCTTATATTTTTTTCATTGGCAAGCAACATTATAATTCTATCAATTCCAGGAGCAATCCCTCCATGAGGGGGAGCGCCATAACTTAAAGCATTTATCATCCCACTAAATTTTTGCTCAACATCATTTTTAGAATATCCAGCAATATTGAACAGTTTATACATAAGTTCTGGTATATGGTTTCGAATTGCACCTGATGATAATTCTATACCATTACAAACAATATCATATTGATATGCGAGAATTTCTAATGGTTTTTCAAAATCAATTTTATCTACTTCACCTTGAGGCATAGAAAAAGGATTATGACTAAATTTAATTTTGTTAGTTTGTTCATCTATTTCAAACATTGGATAATCTACAATCCAACAAAACGCGAAAGTATTTTCATCAATTAGATCAAGATCTTTTGCAATTTTTTCTCTTGATAATGAGGTTATTTTTTCAAGATCATTATTTTTAGCACAAGCCATAAAAATACTATCCCCCACTTCTGCCCCTGTTTTTGACATAATTTCTTCCAAAGCTTTTTTTGAGAAAAACTTACCCACAGGTCCCCTAGCAGATACCTCATTTTCTTTTTCAATTGTAAAATAAGCAAGACCAGACGCTCCCTGCTCTTTTGCCCATTTGTCTATATTATCAAAAAAACTTCTTGGTTTATCTTTAGTATTTTTTGTAACTATACATCTTACCTTTGAACCAGAATTTACTAATTTCTTAAATATTTCAAATGAAACATCTTCACTAAAAAAAATTTCTGTAATATCACTTATAATTAGTGGATTTCTTAAGTCAGGTTTATCAGAACCATATTTTAACATTGCCTCTTTATAAGAAATTCTAGGAAATTCACTAAAGAGTAATTTTTTTTTTGAAAATTTTTTAAACGTATTAACAAATAATTTTTCTACAACTTTAAAAACATCTTCTTGTTCTACAAAAGACATTTCCATATCCAGCTGATAAAACTCTCCTGGACTTCTGTCAGCTCTAGCATCCTCATCTCTAAAACACGGTGCAATTTGAAAATATTTATCAAAACCAGAAACCATCACTAATTGTTTAAATTGTTGTGGTGCTTGCGGTAAAGCATAAAATTTTCCAGGATTAAGTCTGCTAGGAACCAAAAAGTCTCTTGCACCTTCAGGACTTGAGGAAGTTAAAATCGGTGTTTGAAATTCCAAGAAACCTAATTTATTCATTTCATTTCGAATGAATGAAATAACTTTTGATCTTAAAATTATATTCTCATGAATTTTTTTACGTCTTAAATCTAAGAAACGATATTTCAATCTAATTTCCTCAGCATACTCTTGATTGCTAAAAACCGGTAAAGGAAGTTCTTTGCATTTACCCAAAACATAAAAATTTTTTATGATTACTTCTATCTCACCTGTATTGATTTCTTTATTTATTGAGTCGTTAGATCTTTTAATTACTTTACCCTCTACTTTTATTACTGTCTCTAATTGAATTTTCTCTAATTTTACAAAATTCGAATTCGCTTTATCAATTACACATTGGGTTACTCCATAATTGTCTCTTAAATCAATAAACAAAAGGTTTCCATGGTCTCTTTTTTTATTTATCCAACCCGATAGAATAATGTTTTCTCCGTTATTTTCTTTTCTTAGTTGATCACAATTATGCGTTCTATATTTATTCAATTATTCTCCTAATGCTTCTTTAATTATTTTAAAATCAATTGATCTTTTTTTTTTTAAACTTAGTTGATCGATCTTATATATGAAATTATGTATTTTGCTATATGATCTCTCTATTCTTTTAACAATATAGTTAATTAATTTTTTATCTAACAATATTTGCCTATCAGATAAATTTTTTAATATAATACCAAAAATTAATTCGTCATCAGGCTGTTCAATATTTAAAAGAAGAAAACTTTTAGCTCTTGATTTTAAATCTATTAGTTTAAAATCAATATCAACAATTGGATTTAAAGATGTTATAATTATATATTTATTATCTTGTTCAATAAGATTCATAAGACTAAAGAGTAAATTCTCATTTATGTTAGATGTAAGATCTTCAATAATAATATTTTCATAAATTTCTATTTTTTTTAAATCCTCTTCATTCAAAAAATGACTATTAATTCTTAATCCTTTATTCTTTTTGATAAAGATATTTGTAAGATGGGTTTTTCCTGAAAAATTCTGTCCAATAATGTTAATAAAATTTCTTTCCCATTTAGGCCATCTATTTAAAAAATTATAAATATGTTTATTACTTTTGGAGAGAACAAAATCACTTTTTTTAAAATTTTTATCATGATCAAATTTAATTATTGTTTGATTTGTATCTCTCATTCTATTGTCCAAACCTTTTTTTCTGTATTTAAATTATAATTTTTATTTTTCATTATATTAATAAAATTTTGAACAGTTCCATTAAATAATATTTCATAAAATATAAAATCTTTATTGAATTTTTGTATAGAATAATCATTTACTAATTCAATGCTTAATAAATCACTTTCAAACTGGTTTGATTTTTTTAAATCATCATTTTTAATTTTTATATTCAAAGATAATTTAATTGAGGTGTTAATTTCATTGATTTTTTTCCATGTATCTTCAAATAAATTTTTAAGATTATCTCTAAAAAAGGTTAAATCTTTATCATCATTTAAATCTAAGTTTTTAAATGAATTATTCTTTATTATTTCATTCTTTTCATTGTATATTTTTGTTAAAACTCTAATTTCATCATTACTTCTGAAAATTAAAGAAATAATATAATTCTTTAAAAAATATTTTTTAGTAATTTCACTAAAATCGTAAGTTTCTATATTATCTAAATTTTTTTTAATAAGATTATAATCTTCTAAATCTTCCGATGGCATTAAGTAATCAATTAGTTCGTAAGTTTTTATATTTTTGTTCCAAATATTATAAATTGGATTATTTGAAAAAATTATTAGATTATTTACATCTTGATCAATAATAATAGGAATGAATAAAAATTTTTCTTTTTTAATTTGAGATGGATAGATATTTTTTTTTTCTAAATAATTAAAGATTTTTTTTTTATTAAATGATACCCCAAGAGTTAGAAAATATTCTTGATTTATAAACTTTTCTTCTTGGATAGAAAATGTTTCTATCATACTTTTGATTTTATTTAATTTCATAGTCTCAAATTTTTCATAATCAACAGACTTTGTTAATTGATAAATTAATTCTAAAAATGCTTTTTTAAAACCAGAATCAATTACTCTATTTTTATCGAAATTATTTTCAAATGGTTCGGAAATTTCTATGTTATTGATTTCAAAAGATTTTGCTCTTACTTCAGTTGTGGAAAAAAAAAATATTATTAAAGATAGAATATAAAAAAAACTATATAACCGTGATAAATAATACATACAAATATTAAAAAGTCATATTAATGAAAAAAAATCGCTTTACCTATAAAAAAAGTGGGGTCAATATTGATGCTGCAAATAAATTTGTAAAATTCATAGCTAATATTTCATCAAAGAAAGAAGGCAATAAAAAGTTCAACAACATTGGTGGTTTTGGCTCTATTACAAATATACCTAACAATATTAAAAATCCAAAAATTGTAGCTTGTACTGATGGAGTGGGAACAAAAATAGAAATTGCTAATTTATTAAATAAATATGATACTATTGGAATTGATTTAGTAGCCATGAGTGTAAACGATCTAATTGTTCAAGGAGCGAAACCTCTTTTTTTTTTAGACTATATTTCAATTAATAAAATTGATTTAAAGAAAATGAGATCCATAATTAAAGGGATTGTAAAGGGATGTAAAATTTCTCAATGCAGTCTAGTTGGTGGTGAAACTGCAGAAATGCCAGGTACTTATGAAAAAGGTAAATTTGATATCGCTGGTTTTGCAGTTGGTGTCGTTGATAGTAAAAAATTACTTAACAAAAAAAAAATTAAAAAAAATGATTTGATATTAGCCGTACCATCAAATGGTTTACACTCAAATGGTTTCTCTTTAGTAAGATACTTAATTGAAAAAAAAAAGGTCGATATTAAAAAAAATCTTTTCTTAAGAAAAGAATTAATCAAACCTACCAAAATTTATGTTAAGGAAATTTTGAATTTAAATAAAAAAAACTTATTAAACGGTTGTGCTAATATCACGGGAGGAGGCTTGGCTGAAAATATAAGTAGAATTATACCAGATAATCTATCAGCTGAGGTGGATTTAAATAAGATTAAAACTCTAAAAATTTTTAAATGGCTAAAAAAAAATAATATCAGTGAAAACGAAATGCTCAAAACGTTTAATTGTGGAGTAGGATTTTGTTTAATAATTAATCCTAAAAATATAGAAAAAATCCACAAATATTTTTCAAAAGAGCATAAACCTTATATTATTGGTAAGATTACGTCAGGAAAAAATAAAGTAAAATTAAATGGCTATATTGACTGGCTCCAATAAGATCAGAACTGCTGTTTTTATTTCAGGTAATGGTAGTAATTTAAAATCTTTAATAAAATTTACTAAAAAAAAAAAATCACCCATTTCTATTGAATTAATAATCTCTAATAATCTAAAGGCTAAAGGTTTAAAATATGGAAAAATATTTAAGATAAAAAAAAAAGTTTTTAATTTTGAAAATATAAAATTTACTGAAAACAAATTAATTTCTATACTTGAGAAAAATGAAATCAAAATAATTTGTCTTGCTGGGTTTATGAGAATTTTATCAAAAAGTTTCATTAAAAAATTTAAAGGGAAAATTTTGAATATTCATCCATCTTTATTACCTAAATATAAAGGCCTTAATACTCACAAAAGAGTTTTAAACAATAATGAAAAGTACTCAGGATGTACAGTTCATTTCGTAAATTCAAAGTTAGATTCTGGGAAAATAATTCTTCAAAAAAAAGTTAAAATCTTAAAAAATGAAACTGAGGAAACATTAGCAAAAAAAGTTTTAATTGAGGAACACAGGCTTTATCCTAAAGCTATATTAAAAATCTTTAATCTCTAAAGAAAAAATCTATTTCTATTTTAGCATTTTCAGCACTATCTGAACCATGTACCGAATTTTTATCAATAGAAATTCCATATTTTTTTCTGATAGTACCCTCATTAGCATCTTTTGGGTTTGTAGCACCCATTAATTCCCTATTCTCCATTACTGCATTCTCTTTTTCTAAAACCATAACAACAATCGGACCGGATGAAAGATAATTACATAAATCGTTGTAAAAAGGTTTTGTTTCATGAACTTTATAAAATTTTTCTGCTTCAAATTTTTCAATTTGAATTTTCTTTTCTTTTAATATTAAGAAACCATTATTTTTAAACATTTCTTTAATTTCATTCTCAAGACGTCTTTCAACTGCGTCTGGTTTAATAATTGATAAAGTTTGTTCTAAATTACTCATAATAATCCTCTATTAATCTATTTAATAATCTTACTCCATATCCAGTGGCACCACCTGAGTTTAAAGCTCCACCATATTTAGAAAATGCCATTCCTGCTATATCTAAATGCGCCCAAGGTGTTTTGTTTAAAATAAATCTTTGTAAAAATTGGGCAGCAGTTGTAGATCCAGCTCCACCCACATAATTAATATTTTGCATGTCTGCATTTTTTGAATTAATTAGTTTGTCGTAATTTTTGTTAAGAGGCATTCTCCAAACTTTTTCTTCAACATTTTCACCAGCATCGATCAATTGTTTAGACAGATTATCATCATTTGAGAATAAACCAGCATATTCAGAGCCTAGTGAAACTATTATAGCACCAGTCAAAGTTGCTAAATCTACAATAAATTTTGGTTTAAATTTTTTCTCTGTATAAGTGAGTGCGTCAGCAAGAACTAATCTTCCCTCAGCATCTGTATTTAAAATTTCTACAGTTTTACCACTATAAGATTTAACAATATCACCTGGTCTTTGTGCATTGCCTCCAGGCATATTCTCAACAAGGCCAACTACACCCACCGCATTTATTTTTGCTTTTCTAATTGCCAAACTTTTCATTAAACCAACAACAACAGCTGAACCAGCCATGTCATATGTCATGTCTTCCATAAATTTTGCAGGTTTCAAAGATATACCACCTGTATCAAAACAAACTCCTTTTCCAACAAATGCAAGAGGTCTAGACTTATTTTTCAGACCATTCCATTCAATTGTGACCAAGTATGATCCTCTGATACTTCCTTGACCAACACCAAGTAAAGTATTCATTCCTAACTTTTTTAATTTTTGATCATTGTAAATATTTATTTTTAAACCCAGCTTACCCAAAGTTTTAATTCTTTTAGCATATTCATCAGGATGTAGCACATTTCCAGGCTCCGAAACTAAATCTCTTGTGTAAAAAGTTCCTTCCTCTAAAGCTTTAAATTTATTTTGATCTTTTTGATTAGGTATATTTTTACCAACAACATTAATTAATATATTTCTCTTATCTTTTTTTGTTTTATACTTTTCAAATTTATAAGATTTTAATTTAATACCATGTAAAAAATACCCAACAAGATGTTTTAATTTATTGGAAAGTGAGTCTGAATTTACAGTATATTCAACCTTTTTTAATTTACTCAATAAATCAAAACAATTTCCACCTAAATTTTCTGCATCTGAATTATTAAAATTTTTCTTAAAAGAAATTAAAATTATTTTTCTTTTTGAGCTTATGTCAAAAAATAAAGTATTTTTTTTAAGATCCTCTGACTTGAGTAAATCAAGAATATAAGAATATTCGGTTTTTGATATAAGTTTTTTTAAACCTGAAATATTGAACTTTTCATCAACGAACAATATGAGATTTCCACTAAGTTTATTAAAGGCTCTATTTTTAAAATTAATTTCAATATTCATAAAATTTAAATACAATCTATACGAGATAATGCTATATATGAGTAAAACAATTTTATTTCAATGGAAAAAATACTTTTTAGGAAACTTATTTTAGATATATCTCTAAGAGCTATCTTTATTATATTCACAATTGGTTTAATTGTCTGGATTATTCAAGCCGTAAACTATCTAGATTTTGTAATAGATGACGGTCATAATTTTTTGATTTATTTTTATTATAACTTATTTAATTTTCCAAAAATAATTCACAGAATTTTACCTTTTGTATTTGCTATATCAATTTTTTTTGAGTTACTAAAATATGAGAAAAATAATGAATTATTATTGTTTTGGACGAATGGGATAACAAAAAAAAAGTTTATTCTTAACTTGGTGAATTTTGCTTTAGTTATAATGTTTATACAAATGTTAATAGGTAGTTTTATTTCTCCAGCAAGTCAACTTAAGGCAAGATCAGTATTGAAAGACTCCAATATGGATTTTTTACCAAATTTGATCAAACAAGGAAAATTTATAGATACTGTCTCTGGTTTAACAATTTTTATTAATGAAAAAGTTAATAACAATTCATTTAGAAATATTTTTATTCAAGAGGGAGATTTATTTAATCTTGATCAAAATAATAATCAAATAATTTTTGCAAAAGAAGGATTATTGGTTGATGAAAATAAAAAGATATTTAGATTATTGAATGGTAAAATAATAAGTACAAGTAATAAAAAATTAATAAGTTTTGAGTTTGATAAAATAGATTATAATTTATCGAAATTTTCATCAAAAACAATTAAGGTTGCTAAACTACAAGAATTACCCTCATCGAAAATAATTAAATGTTCTCTAAGTTTATTATCTGAGCAAACTTACATTGATGATATGTTTAGATGTGACAAAGATAAGTTAAAAAATATGAACCAAGAACTCTATAAAAGATTTATAAAGCCTTTTTATATACCTTTGTTAGCATTGATAAGTTGTTTTCTATTAACTTTTTCAAAAGTACAAAATAATTTTACAATTAAAACTATAAAAGTTTTTTTATATGTGTTTTTAATCTTAGTTATATCCGAGGCATTTATGAGATATGCAGATGAATCTAAATTACAGTTTATTTCTATTATGTTTTTACCGATTATAATTTATTTTTTTATTTATAATTTCTTAATTAATAAAGTTAAATCATGATAAAAACATTTGATAAATATTTTATAAAATTGTTTTTTAAAAAAATTCTTTTACTCACTCTTATTTTTTTTTCTTTAACATTTATTTTAACTTTATTTGAAGAAATTACATTTTTTGGTGAATCTAATTCTGAAGCACATTTACCTTTTTTGATTACTTTTTTTAATGTTCCCTCAACTCTTTTAGAAATTTTTCCCTTTATTGTTCTTATATCTACGCAATTATTTTTTGTTGAAATTATTAAAAGAAAAGAGAATGAATTAATTAAAATAAATAGTTTAGATAATTTTTATTTAATAAAATTGTTAACTATATGCTCTTTTATATTTGGATTAATAATAATTACTTTATATTATCCAATATCATCTAAATTAAAATTTTTCTATTTTGATATTAAGAATATTTATTCTGAGGATGGAAAATATCTTAAACATTACAGTGGAAATGGATTATGGATTAAAGATGAAATAGACGATGAAATATATATAATCAACGCATCTTATAATAACAAAGATAAATTTCTTAAGAATATATTTATTAATAAATTTGATAAAAATTTTAATTTAATAGAAAGTATTTCATCACAAAGAGTAGATATAACATCAAACAAATGGGTAATTGAAAAACCAACTATTTTTAAAGAAAATAAACAAATTCAACTTAACGAAAATATTATACTATCTAGCCACTTTAACTTTGATAAAATAAACAAATCTTTTAGAGACCTTAATTCACTCAATCTATTTGAATTGTTTGATCTTAAAAGAGAAAACGAGTTATTAGGATACTCCTCACAGGATGTCGATTTGCATTTTTTACAAATTATAACGTTACCAATTTATTTAGGTATCATGGTAATTATATCAGCAATTATAATGCTAAATATTAAAAGAGATAAACCTTATATATTTCATGTCCTTCTTGGGATATTATTATCAGTAATAATTTATTATATTAATAATATATTTAACGTTTTTGGATTAACCAACAAAATACCGATTTATTTATCTGTATTTTTCCCAATAATTTTCTTAAGTATAATTTCAACAATAGGATTGATTCGAGTTAATGAAAAATAAAATTATAATAATTATATTAATTTTTTTTCAATTTATTTTTACGAGTAAATTACTTGCCAAAGAGGTAGATTTTCAGGCAAAAGAAATTGAGATTTTACAAGATCAGAATTTAACAATCGCAAAAAATGGTACAGCAATTATCAAAGATGATGGAGTAATTATCAAAGGAGAAATCATAGAATATTTTAAGGACAAATCTTTATTGATTATCAACAAAGGAAATATTTCAACAATTAATAAAAATTTTGAAATTAATGCGGATGTAATTGAATATCAGATCGAAGAGTCTAATCTTGATTTTAAAGATAAAGTTTATTTGAAAGATAATGTTAATAATTTGATTATTAAGTCTTATAAGATTAATTATAATTTAAATGATAAAAAAATTATTAGTCAAGATTACTCAGAGATTTTTGATAAATTTGATAATACCTATAAAGTAGATAGTTTTGAATATTCTATTAAAGATAAATTAATTAGATTAAATAATTTAGTTGCGCAGGATAAAGACAAAAATTCATTTTTAGTTGATATATCATATCTTGATTTAATTAAAAAAGAATTGGTTGCAAAAGATATAAGTATGAATTTCAAATTAATAGAAAATTCAGAAAATGAACCAAGATTAAAGGGCAGAAGCTTAATTAGTAATGAAAAAAATACGATTGTTCAGAAGGGAACTTTTACATTCTGTAAAAAACGAGATAAGTGTCCACCATGGGAAATGAGTGCTGACGAAATTAGACATGATAAAGAAAAAAAAACAATTTATTATAAAAACGCAAGTTTAAAAATTTATGACAAAAAAGTATTTTATTTTCCAAAATTTTTTCATCCTGATCCAACTGTAAAAAGACAAAGTGGATTTCTAATTCCAAAATTTCAAGATAATAGCACAACTGGATTATCTTTAAATTTACCTTACTTTTTTGCCATAGCTAAAAACAAGGATATAACACTAACACCTAGATTTTATAAAAATGATAATTTTTTAATTCAGTCAGAATTAAGAGGAAAGAATAAAAGTTCAAATCATATTGCAGATCTTAGTCAATTTATCTCAAGTGATAATAGCTCAAAAAGTCATTTGTTTTATAACTTTGATAGAGATTATAAAAGTAACAATTTCGATGAAGTAGAACTAAATTTAAGATTAGAACAAGTTTCAGATGAAACATATCTTAAAGCAAATAAGATTGAAAGTCCGATCATTAAAAACCAATCTAACCTTTCAAATAATTTAGGCCTTAGTATGTATAATAAAGATTTAACAATTAGTACTAATCTAGATGTGTATGAGGATTTAACCAAAAGTGATAGTGATAAGTATGAATATGTACCTAATTTTAGTTTTTCAAAAGTTATTAATGATAATTATTCTTTTAATTCAAGAGGATATTACAAAAATTATAATACAAATATAACAGAAAAAGTTTTGATTAATAATTTAGAATTTCAATCTAACCTCAAATATTTTAATAATGGAGTTGTTAACAAAAAAAAAGTAATATTTAAAAATATTAACACAGATGCCAATAATTCAGTTGATTTCAAAAATAAAAATACATATTCCATAATTCCAAGTATTCAAACTGATTATACTTTGCCACTAAATAAAGAGTCTCAAAAATTCAATAATATCTTAACACCCAAATTTTCATTAAAATTAAGTATACCTCACACAAAAGATATACGTTCTACCGATAGAAAGATTAGCTATAATAATATTTATGAATTCGACAGACTTGGAATAGAAGAAGCTAGCGAAGGAGGTATATCTGCAACATACGGTTATGAATATATAAAAATTGACAGATCATCATTCGATCAGAAAATAAAGTTTGGTTTTGCAAATAATTTGAGAATTGAGGAAAATAAAGATTTACCAATTAATAGTAATTTGGGTGATAAAGTATCTGATTTTGTAGGAATATTTGAGTATAAATACAATGATAATTTAGAATTTAATTACGATTTTTCTTTAAAAAATAACTTAATGGATAAAAATTATGAGCTCTTTGGATTTGAATATTACCTAAAGAATTTTACTACAAAATTTGAATATCTCAACGAAAATAACACGAACTTAAAAAATTCTTATTTAAAAAATGAAACTCGATATAGTTTTAATGATAAAAATAGTTTAATTTTTGAAACAAGTGAAAATAAAGAAAAAAGTTTTACTGAATTCTATAATCTTATTTATCAATATGAAAATGACTGTCTTAAAGCGGGAATTGAATATAATAAAGAATATTACAGTGATCAGGACTTAAAACCATCTGAAAACTTATTGTTTAAAATAACAATTTTACCTTTCGGTGGTATTAATACCCCTAATTTAAAATGATTTTATTTAATCGAGTAATTATTTTAATTATAATATTTTTTTCACTCACAAACTTTAGTTATTCAAAGATCAAGCTTGGAATAATAATGAAAATCGATAATGAAATCATTACAACCCATGATATCGAACAAGAGATTAATTATTTAAAAGCTTTAAATCCAAAATTAGATCAAATTGATAGAAATAAATTATTAATGATTGCTAAAAATTCCATAATAAAGGAATTCATCAAAAAAAAAGAAATTCAAAAATATAAGAAACTTGATTTACAAAATTCGCAGATTGATAATGTTCTAAATAATCTTATTCAGAATTTGAATCTTCAAAATGAAAATCAATTGATAAATTATTTAGATAATTATGATTTTTCTATTGAGAAATTAAAAAAAAAAATTGAAATTGAAAATGAATGGAAAAATTTAATTTATAGTAAATATATCAAAACAGTTAAAATCGATAAGGAAGAACTTATAAAAAAAATTGAGAAATCTAGTGGAGATAAATCATCTTTAGAATATAATTTATCTGAAATAGTTTTCACAAAAAAGAAAGACTCAACTTTGGATGAATTATTTTCTGATATTGAAGAAAGTATTGAAAAAAATGGTTTTGAAAATACAGCTAATCTTTATAGTATCTCTGGAAGCGCAAAAGTTGGTGGAAAAATAGGTTGGGTTAAAAAAAATAGTTTATCAAATATAATCATAGATAAATTAGATAGCTTGGAGAAGGGTCAGTATAGCTCACCTTTACGAATTGATAACAATTTTTTGATTTTTAAAATTAATGAAATTAGAGAAATACAAATTGAAATTAACAAAGAAAAAGAATTGGACAAAATGATATTTATTGAGACAACAAAACAATTAGATAAATTTTCTAATATCTTTTATAATAAGATAAAACTTAATAGTGAAATAAGTGAGTTCTAGTCCTATTCTAATTGTTCCAGGAGAAAAAAAAAGTATTTTTTTTGAAATTTTCTTTAAATCAATAAATTCAAAAAAATTTATTAGTCCTCTGATTTTGATTTGTAGTAAAAAAATTTTAAATAAAGAAATAAAAAATTTTCGATTTAATATAAAAATTGAATTAATCAACTTAGATCAAATAATTAAAAAAAGGTTAAAAAAAAGAAGACTATACATAATTGATATAAACAGTCATAATTCTAAAACTTATATTCAGGATTGTTTTTCACTTGCATTTAAGATTATTAAACAAGGATTATCAAATAAATTGATAAATGGTCCTATAAATAAAACTAAAACATTAAGAAAAAAACATCTTGGTATGACTGAATATGTTGCAAAAAACTTTAATCAAAAAAAATTTGCGATGTTAATCTATAATGATAATCTATCAGTATGCCCTATTACTACTCACTTACCACTAAAACTAGTTTCAAAAAAAATTACTAAAAAGTTAGTTATAGAAAAAATAATTATAATTAATGAATTTTATAAAAAAGTATTAGGGTTAAAACCAAAAATTGGAGTTGTTGGCTTAAACCCTCATTGTGAAAGTATATTAAAATTCAATGAGGATACTAAAGTTATACTTCCAGCTATTAAATTACTTAAAAAGAAGAATATTAAAGCAAGTGGCCCTTATCCGGCAGATACAATTTTTATGAAAAATAATATAAAAAACTTTGATGTAATAGTTGGAATGTATCACGATCAAGTTCTCGCACCAATAAAAACTCTTTTTGAATATGATGCAATTAATATTACGATTGGATTACCTTTTTTTAGAATAACACCAGATCATGGACCAAATGAAATGATGGTAGGAAAAGGCAAATCAAATCCAATGAGTTTAATTAAAGCGATCAGTTTTTTAGACAAAATATGATAAGGGCAAAAAAAAGTTTAGGACAAAATTTTTTAATTGATCAAAATATAATTAACAAAATTGTAAATATTGTAAATGTTAAAGATAAGAATATTTTAGAAATTGGGCCTGGTACAGGAAATTTAACTTTGGAAATATTAAAAAAAAAACCTAAAAAAATTATATTAATCGAAAAAGATAATAATCTAGTTGATCTACTTCAAAATAGATTTGATAAAAGTATTAAAATAATAAATGAAGATGTATTGAGGATAAATGAAAATCTCTTGGATGATCAAATCTTAACTGTTTTTGGTAATTTGCCATATAATATCTCAACTGAAATTCTGAGTAAATGGATATTAAATTTAAATCAAAAAAAAATTTGGTTTAATTGTCTAGTTCTTATGTTTCAAAAAGAAGTTGCAAATAGAATAATATCTGAATTCAATACTAAGGATTATGGTAGATTGTCTATTTTAGCTAATTGGCGACTTAAAATAAAAAAAATTTTTGACATTAAACCCTCTAGTTTTCAACCAAAACCAAAAATTGAAAGTTCTGTTTTATTTTTTGAACCAAAAAAAATTTTTCCTAAATTTGAAAATCCAAAGAACCTTGAAAAAATTACTAGAGTATTTTTCATGCACAGAAGAAAAATGATAAAAAAACCTTACTTCCAATTGTTTAATAATAATGAAAATATAGCAACCCAGATGGGAATAGATCTTAATTTGAGACCTCAAAATTTAGATTTTGACACTTATTACGAATTAACAAAACAATATGAAATTCAAGAAGTTAACTTCTCTACATGACTCCTTATATAATCAGGATCATAATCTTTTGATCCTTGATTAATTTCAGCATTAATCAAATTTTTAATTTTTAAATAACATTTTTCAAGGTCATCATTTATAACCACATAATCATAATTTATCCAATGGAGCACATCTCTTTCAAATTGTTGCATTCTTTCCTCTACTATAAGCTTGTCTTTCATATCTCTATTTGAAAGTCTATCAAATAAAATTTCTTTGCTTGGTGGTAAAATAAAAAAAGTAATCAATTTATAATCTAGCTTTTTATTTTTAATTTGATCTGCTCCTTGCCAGTCTATGTCGAATAGTACATTTTTTCCTTTATTTAAATTGTCAATAATTGGAGTTCTTGTTGTACCGTAATAATTATTAAAAACTTTTGCATATTCTATAAATTCTTGATTATTTATTAATCTTTTAAATTCTTGATCATTAACAAAATAATAATCTTTGTTAGGAATCTCGCTTTGCCTAGGTTTCCTAGTGGTGTGCGAAATGGAAATTATAAAGTTATCTTTTTTAGATAGTAAATTTACTAGAGTTGTTTTGCCTGCTCCAGAGGGAGAAGATAATATTACCATTATCCCATCATTGACTGAGGGCATTAGAATTTTTTAGTTAGCTTTGCCTTCAATAAATTTAACTGCATCACCAACTGTTAATATTTTCTCAGCCTCACTATCAGAAATTTCTGAACCAAATTCCTCTTCAAAAGCCATTACTAACTCAACAGTATCTAAGCTATCAGCTCCTAAATCATCAATAAAACTTGATTCCTCCGTAACTTTTGACTCATCAATTCCTAAGTGATCTGCTACTATTTTTTTTACTTTACTTGCAACATCTTCAGACATATTCATCCTTTTATTGTTTTAATCGTTAATAGTTAAATTACTTAGATTGTCAAGCCATATACATACCCCCATTTACGTGTAATGTTTCTCCATTAATATAATCGGATTGGCTAGATGCTAAAAAAAGAACTGCATTAGCAATGTCTTCTGGGTCTCCTAATCTCGCAGATGGTATTCTAGAGACGATTAAATCTTTAAATTTTTCGTCAATCTTATCGGTCATGGCTGTTTTAATAAATCCTGGAGAAATGCAATTAATGTTAATGTTTTTTTTTGCATATTCTATAGCTAAACTTTTAGACATTGCAATAATTCCAGCTTTCGATGCTGTGTAATTTGCTTGGCCAAGATTTCCTGTATGACCAACAACTGATGTTATATTTATTATTTTTCCCTTTTTAGTTTTTAACATTTTTTTAATTGCAAATTTACACATCAAAAATGTAGATGTAAGATTAATATCAATAACTTTTTTCCACTCATCTAAGTTCATTCTTATTGCTAAATTGTCTTGGGTTATGCCAGCATTATTAATAATGCAATCAAGACCATGGCCAAGTTCATTACAAGCATCTTCGATAAAACTTTCAATATGATCAGATTGAGATATATCAAATTTTAAAATTTTAACATTTTTAAAATTTTTTTTAATCTCTTCTAGTTTTTCTAATTTAGTTCCCGATGCTAAAATATTAGCGCCAAGCTCATCTAATTTCTTTAATATAGAGTTTCCAATCCCACCAGTGGCACCTGTCACAATAATATTTTTATTTTTTAAATCATTCATATCTCTAATCTTTCTATATCCGATTGATTGTTTATAGAAGTAGTTTTTACATTTTTATTAATTCTCTTTATTAATCCTGTTAAAACTTTGCCTGGGCCTATTTCTATGAATTGATTAACACCATAGTTGATCATATTAATTATACTTTCTCTCCATCTAACTTTTTTTTCTATTTGGCTGATTAGTAAACTTTTTAAATCATTAACACT
Organism: uncultured Pelagibacteraceae bacterium; assembly: GCA_902554195.1. Lineage (GTDB taxonomy): Bacteria > Pseudomonadota > Alphaproteobacteria > Pelagibacterales > Pelagibacteraceae > Pelagibacter. Next base: position 36,266 of record CACDNT010000001.1, on the reverse strand, counting down.
TAAAATTTCATCTGCAGTAACATTGGAAATTAATCTATTATTAGACTCTTTAAAATCGATTTTTTCTAGTTCCTTTCTCATTATCTCTGTCGCTTTAGACATTAAATCGCAATGAAAAGGGGCACTCACTGGAAGTTTGATATTTTTAATTTTATTATCTTTCAAATATGTGCTTATTAAATCCAAATCTTTATTTATTCCACTCAATACAATTTGACCATCAGAATTATCATTGGCAATTTGAGCTTTAAAACTTTTTTTATTATCCTTCAAAATTTTTTCAATGTCTTCAATCTTTGAACCCAAAACGGCTAGCATACCTCCCTCTCCTTTTGGAACAGCATTTTGCATTGCATTTCCTCTACTTCTTAATATTTTAATCGTTTTATCAAAATCTAAATAGCCAGCGCAAGATAAAGCTGAATATTCGCCTAAGGAATGACCAGCAAAAAATTTTGCGTTATTTAAATTTACATTAAATTCATCTTTAACAACTTTAAAAATTGAATAACTAATTAAAAATATCGCTGGTTGTGTATTTACTGTAGCATCAAGATTTTCTTTTGGTCCATCTAAAATCACTTTTGAAATACTAAAATTCAGCGCTTCATCTGCTTCTCTAAATAATTTTTTTACAATATCATATTTGTCAAAGAATTCTTTTCCCATTCCAACCATCTGAGACCCCTGACCTGGAAAAATTACTGAAAACATTTAAAAAATAAATTAATTATTGTTTTTTTACTGTTGTAATTGACTATTTATAATAGTATATCCTCATTTTTTATTAAACAACAAATATGAATTTATACGAACACACAATTATTGCTAGACAAGATACTTCACCTGCTGAGATCAAGCAACTAACAGAAAAATATTCAAAAATTGTTGAAAAAAACGAGGGTGAAATAATTAAAACAGAAAACTGGGGACTTTTAAACTTATCATATTTAATAAAAAAAAACAGAAAGGGTAGTTATATTCATTTTAAAATAAAAGGTGATGGAAGAGTCATTGAACAATTAGAAAAAAATGAATCAATAGACAAAAAATTATTGAGACATTTAACTGTTAAGGTTAAAGAATTTGACCTAGATACGAATTATTTTTCCAAAAAAGATGATACAGAAAAAACTTTAAAAAAAGAGAAAAGTTAAAACTAATTATGCCAAAAAAACAAAGTGGTAACAGAAAAAATAAACAAAGTAATTTTGCAAAGTTAAGTATTTTTCAACCAAATAAATATAAATTTAAAAAAACTTGTCCGCTTTCTATAAAAGGTGCTCCAAAAATAGATTATAAGAATATTAAACTTCTTAAAAAATATGTTTCCGAAAATGGTAAAATACTTCCGTCAAGAATTACAAATATTTCACAAAAAAAACAAAGAGAGCTTTCTCTATCAATTAAGAGAGCAAGAAATTTAGCATTAATTTAATGAAAGTAATATTATTAGAAAATTTAAAGAGAATAGGGTCTATTGGGGATGTAATAGATGTAAAAAGAGGTTTTGCTAGAAATTTTTTAATTGCTAACAAAAAAGCTCTTTATGCTTCTAAAGAAAATATCAATCAAGTAGAAAAAATTAAATCAGAACTCTCGAAAAAAGATAATGAAAAAAAACAAGAGGCTAAAACAATTTCAGAAAAAATAAATAAGAAAGAGTATAGTGTCAAAAAACTTAGCACAGAAAATAAAGAATTATATGGCTCAGTTAAACCAACTGAAATATCAAAATTAATCTTTGAAAAAAGTAAAATTGAAATTAAACCCTCAATGATACAGCCTATCAAAGAAATAAAATCTTTGGGTAAATTCAAAGTAAAAATTACTCTACACTCAGAAGTTGATGCTGAAATCACAATTGATGTCAAAACAGCAGAAACAATTCAATAATTATACAATTTCATCCACAGCTTTTTTTTAAATTTTAAGTTAAAATTATTTATGTAAAATTACATAAGTGGAAAACTTAAGTATTATAAAAGATAATTTTAAAGAATTACCTAACAACGTTGAGGCTGAACAATCTGTTATAGGTTCAATTCTGGTATCAAATGAAATTTTTGATGAGATTAATACTATAATATCAAATATTAACTTTTATGATCCTATGCATCAAAAAATTTTTAATGCGATTGAAAGCATGATCTATAAAGGGATGCTTGCTAATCCAATTACTTTAAAAAGTTATTTCGAAAATGAAAAAGATGAACTCAATATTCCGGAATACCTAGTAAAGATAACTAAATTCTCAACATCAGTAAGACAAGCAATCGAGTATTCTAAAATTATATATGACATGTTTGTCAGAAGAGAATTGATTAAAATTTCTGAACAAATAATCGATAGTGCAAAAGAAAGTGATCTTGAGTCAAATGGTCAAAATATTATAGAGAATTCAGAAAAACTTCTTTACGATTTGGCTGAAAAAGGAACATTCAGTTCATCATTAATTAAATTTGATGATGCCATGAAACAAACAATCGAAATGGCATCTGCAGCTTATAAAAATGAAAGTGGAATTGTAGGAGTCCCTACTGGACTTAGAAGCTTAGACGATAAACTAGGTGGTCTCCATCAATCGGATTTAATAATTATTGCTGGTAGACCATCTATGGGTAAAACCTCGCTTGCAACAAATATTGCTTTTAATGCAGCTCAAAATATTTTAAATAATGGATTAAAATCATCTGTGGCTTTTTTTTCATTAGAAATGTCATCAGAGCAACTTTCAACAAGAATTATTTCTGAACAAGCAAGAATTGGCTCTAATGATATTAGAAGAGGAAAAATTTCTGATGAACAATTTGACCAATTTCTTGAAACATCTAAAAATATTTCAGAACTTCCATTATTTATTGATGAAACACCAGCAATAAGTATCGCGGCGATGAGCAATAGAGCAAGAAGAATTAAAAGACTACATGGTTTAGATTTAATTGTTGTTGACTATATTCAACTTATGAAAGGCTCTTTGAATAATAAAGATGGAAGAGTACAGGAGATTTCGCAAATTACACAAGGATTAAAAGCTATTGCAAAAGAGTTGGGTGTACCTGTTCTGGCATTGTCACAGCTATCTAGACAAGTTGAGCAGAGAGACGACCATAAACCTCAGCTTGCAGATTTAAGAGAGTCAGGCTCAATTGAGCAAGATGCTGATGTAGTGATGTTTGTTTATAGAGAAGGGTATTATCTACAGAGAAAAGAACCAAGAGAAGCAACAGTTGAACACGCAGAATGGCAGGCAAAAATGAATGAGGTTGCGCATTTAGCTGAAATTATCATTGGGAAACAACGACACGGTCCTATAGGCAAAGTAACGCTTGAGTTTGAGGAAAGATTTACAAAATTTAAAGATACTCAAAATAATTAATTTACAATATAACAGGATAAATGATTGATCATTTATACCAAAATACAATCTTAAAAAATCCAAAATCTGTTTTAATTTTTTTATTTATTGCTTTGATTAGTTTTGGATATTACTCAAAAGATTTTAGGCTTGATGCGTCTTCTGAAACACTTTTAATCGAAGGTGATCCTGATCTTAAGTACTTAAAAGAAGTAACAAATAGATATGGTTCAAAGGATTTTCTAGTTTTAACTCATACACCTAATGATGGTATGATAAGTGACAGTGCAATAAATAATCTTCTTAGCTTAAAATATAAGCTTCAAAGCTTAGATTGGGTACATAGTGTTATTACTCTCTTGGATATACCTCTTTTAGATAATTCTGATGCACCTCTCCAGGAAAGATTAATGAATTTTAAAACCCTAAAGGATGAAGGTGTTGATAAGGAGAGAGGTTTTAGAGAAATTTTAGCAAGTCCAGTTTTCAGGAACTTTGTTATTAGTGAAGATGGAAAGACGAGTGGAATAATTGTTAATATAAAAGAAAATGAAAAATTAAATGATATTGAAAATAAATCATATAAGGAAATTCAAATATTTAAAGATCAAATAAAAAAAAGGAATCATAATAATATCCTAGAAATTAGAGAGGTGATCAAAAGTTACGATGACATTGGAAAAATTTATTTAGGAGGTATACCAATGATCGCCGATGATATGATGAGCTTTATAAAAAGTGATGTCATAGTTTTTGGTTTAGGTGTGCTTGCATTTATTATTGCAACCTTATGGTTTGTTTTTAGAAATTTAATTTGGGTTGTGGTTCCAATAAGTAGTTGTTTCTTTTCTGTTATAATAATGATGGGTCTTTTAGGTCTTATCGGTTGGAAAGTTACTGTAATTTCCTCAAACTTTATTGCACTAATGTTAATTTTAACTATGGCAATGAATATTCATATGAGCACTAGATTTATACAATTAAGAAAATTTTATCCAAATAAAGATAATCATGAAATAATTTCTTTAACTGCAAAAAAAATGTTTTGGCCAATACTCTATACAGCCTTAACGACTATTATCGCTTTTTTATCATTAATATTTAGTGAAATTAAACCAGTGATAGATTTTGGTTTGATGATGACTTTTGGATTAATAACATCATTTATAATTACTTTTACCTTGCTTCCAAGTTTATTAAGTTTTTTAAAAGATAATAAAACTCTTATAAAGGAAAATGCTGACTCCAAAATAACTTCATCATTAGGAAAAATTTCTATTAATTTTAAAAATCAAGTTTTTATAACTACTGGGATAGTAATTATTTTAAGTATAATTGGGATAAGTAAATTAGAAGTTGAGAATAGTTTTATAAATTATTTTAGTAAAAAAACAGAAATTTATAAAGGTATGAAATTAATTGATGAAAAACTGGGTGGAACAACACCACTAGAGGTAATTTTAAAATTTCCAGAAAAAAAAGAAGATAAATTAGATGAAGATGATGAATTTGAAGATTGGGGTGATGAGGAAAAAAATGATGAGAAGTATTGGTTTACAAAAGATAAGATAGAGACAATTTCCAACATACATAATTATCTTGATAGTCTTCCTCAAATAGGAAAAGTCTTGTCATTTTCATCGATAGTTGATGTTGCAACTCAATTAAACAATAATAAACCTCTCGGGACTTTAGAAATGGGTGTTTTATACACTAAAATTCCTGAAAATATTAAAACTGAGATAATTGATCCTTATATTTCAATAAAAGATAATGAGGCTCGAATAAGTTTAAGAATAATTGACTCTCAAAAAAATCTTAAAAGAAATGAGCTAATCAAAAAAATAAATCTTGACCTACAAAATGAATTTGGATTAAGCGAAGATCGATATAAATTAGCCGGAGTAATGATCTTATTCAATAATTTGTTACAAAGTTTATTTAAATCTCAAATTCTTACTTTAGGACTTGTTATGCTGGGTATTTTTGGAATGTTTGTTATCTTATTTAAAAACATCAAGTTATCTTTAATTGGAGTTGTCCCAAACTTTATTGCAGCTTTTTTTATTTTAGGAATAATAGGTATGCTAGAGATACCTTTAGATATGATGACCATCACAATTGCTGCTATTACAATAGGTATAGCTGTTGATAACAGCATACACTATATCTATAGATTTAAAGAGGAGTTCAACAAAATTAATGACTATAAAAAAACCTTAAAAACTTGTCATTCAACAGTTGGTGTTGCAATCCTAAATACCTCTATAACAATAGTCTTTGGTTTTTCTATTTTAGTTTTATCTAAATTCATACCTACAATCTATTTTGGTATTTTCACAGGATTAGCAATGCTATTTGCAATGATTTCTGTTTTAACTTTGCTTCCATCTTTAATATTAGTTTTTAAGCCTTTTGGAAAATAAGAATATATGTTTGAAATAACTCTAAAATTTTTTGGAGAAATTTTTAATTCAATTTCTTCGATTGATTTAATCTATATATTGATAACTATTCTTTCACTAGTTAAATGTTACAGCAAAGGATTTGTCTTAAGTATACTTTCAATGTCAAAATGGTTATTGGCCTATATTATAACTTTGATTCTATTTCCAAGATTTAAACCATATGTCAAAGATATAATAGATAATGAGTACGTACTTGATGTAGGACTTGGGATTACAATCTTTATTATAGTTATCTTTTTAATATTGTTGATTAATAAAGGTATAAGTAGAGCAATCAAATATACTGGTCTAGGAAGTTTAGATACTGTTTTTGGATTCTTTTTTGGATTTATTCGAGCCTATATTATCTCAATATGTATATTTTCAGGGGTACATATCGTGTATAATTATGACAAATGGCCAATAAATTTAAACAAATCATACACCTTTCCATATCTTGAAAAAGGTAGTAATTATTTACTTAAAGTTTTTCCAAATGAAAAAGCATATCAAGAGTCTAAAGAAAAAATTGAAGATTTATAATCCTAAGTTAAATGAAGAATGCGGTGTATTTGGAATTAGCAATATAAAAGATGCATCAGCCTTAACTGCTCTTGGATTACACTCTCTCCAACATAGAGGACAAGAAGGGTGTGGAATAGTAACATTTGATGGAGAAAGATATTATTCGGAAAAAAGATTTGGATTGGTTGGAGACAACTTTAATAAGGAAAAAGTTCTAAATAATCTTAGAGGAAATTTTGCAATTGGTCATAATCGATACAGCACTACCGGAAATAATACATTAAGAAACATCCAACCCTTTTTCGCAGATACTAATGCCGGTGGGATTGGAGTTGCTCACAATGGAAACTTAACAAACTCGATTTATTTAAGAAATAAACTTGTTGAAGAAGGTGCAATTTTTTATACAACTTCTGACACTGAAACAATTGTTCAACTTATAGCAAAATCAAAAAGATTAAAAACTATTGATAAAATAATTGATGCAATATTTCAAATTCAAGGCGGATATGCACTAGTTATGTTGACACAAAATTTACTTGTTGGAGTAAGAGATCCTTATGGAATAAGACCTCTGGTAATAGGTAAATTAAAAAATAGCTACGTCCTTGCATCTGAAACTTGTGCTTTAGATATTATAGGTGCTAAATTTATTCGAGAAGTTGAAAACGGTGAAATTGTTTTAATAGAAAATGATAAATTAAAAAGTATTAAACCATTTCCAGAAAAAAAGATTAGACCTTGTGTTTTTGAATATATTTATTTTGCAAGACCAGATAGTATCTTAAATGGAAAAACTGCATATGAACACCGTAAGAATTTAGGGAAAGAATTAGCAAAAGAGAATAATATTGATGCTGATATTATTGTACCAGTTCCTGATTCCGGAAACGCTGCTGCCTTAGGGTTTGCGCAGCACTTAAATAAAAATTATGAGCATGGGCTTATTAGAAATCACTACGTTGGAAGGACCTTTATTGAACCAAGTCAAAAAATAAGAAGTTTAGGAGTAAAGTTGAAACTTAATGCAAATCAAACAACAATAGAAAACAAAAAGATTATTCTTGTTGATGACTCTTTAGTTAGAGGTACTACATCTCATAAAATAGTAAAAATGCTTTATGATGCTGGTGCAAAAGAAGTTCATGTGAGAATTGCTTGCCCCGAGATCAGATATCCAGATTTCTATGGAGTTGATACGCCAACAAAAAAAGAATTATTGGCAGCGAATAAGAATAATGATGAAATTTGTGAATACATTGGTGCTAAATCATTAAAATTTTTATCTATTCAAGGCATGTACAAAGCTATTGGATTTGATAAAAGAAATGAAAATTATCCAGAATTAACAGATCATTATTTCACTGGAGACTATCCTGTAAAACCTATTGATGAGTTAGGCGATAGTAAGATAACACAACTTTCTTTACTTAGCACTGCCTCAAATAATTAATTTATGAAAAAAGTAAGTTTTACAGAAATGAAAAATGGAACCAAAGAGGATTATCTTTTTCTTGATAAACATGAAAAAGATTTTGCAAGTAAAACAGCAGATAGAATATTGAAATTTATGTCTGGACTTACTGAAACTTTAGAGGGATACCAGGTTTCAAGATTAGAACATTCGCTCCAGAGTGCCACAAGAGCTTATCGAAATGATGAAAGTGATGAAATGATTGTGGCTGCTTTGCTACATGATATTGGTGATGAGTTAGCTCCAATGAACCATTCAGAATATGCTGCAGCAATTCTTAAACCATATGTATCAGAAAAAACTCATTGGATTGTTGAAAAACATGGTGTGTTTCAGATGTATTATTATGCTCACCATTTAGGAGGAAACAAGAATAAAAGAGATGAATATAAAAATCACAAATATTATCAAGATACTGTGGATTTTTGTGAAAAATATGATCAAAACTCTTTTGATCCAAATTATAAATCTTTACCATTAGATTTCTTTAAACCATTTGTGAGAAAAATTTTTTCAAGAAAACCATATTCTTCACTGTAAAATTTTGTAGGCTATAAATTAAGTATGATTATTTCTAAAGAACAAATAATTAAATATTTCAAATCTGGAATAAAAGAAAAGAAAAATTTCAAAATTGGTGTTGAACACGAGAAATTTTTATTTAATAGCAAAAACAACAAAAGAATTGATTACCCAAAAGTAAAAGAAATGTTTTCTGCTTTAAATGAATTTGGTTGGAGTCCAATAAAAGAAGATGAAAATATTGTCGGTTTAAACAAAGGGGGTAAAAACATTACTCTTGAACCAGGAAACCAAATTGAATTATCTGGAGAGAAGCTTAATAATATTCATGAAGCATGCTCAGAATCTTATGATTATTTATTTGAACTTAAACAGGTCACAAAAAAACTTGATATAAATATTGTAAGTACTGGTTTCGATCCCATTTCAAAGCTTGATGAAATTCCTAATAATCCCAAAAAAAGATATAAACTTATGACAAAGGATATGCCATTAGGAGGGGAATTAAGTCTAGATATGATGTACAGAACTTGTGGAACTCAATTAAATATTGATTATTCCTCAGAAGAGGACTTTTTTAAAAAATTTAAAATAGTAAATTCAATAGTTCCAATTTCTATTGCTTTATTTGCAAATTCGTCAATAGTTGAAAAAAAAAATAGCAATTACTTATCTTATAGATCGAAAGTTTGGCAAAACACTTCTCGGGGAGGACTACCAAAATTATTTTTTGAAAATTTAAATTTTGAAAAATATGCTGATTTTATAGTAGATTTTCCAATTTTATTTATACAGGACAAGCAAAACTATTTTTCTGGTAATAAATATACTTTTAAAGATTTTATGAACGGAAAGATAAATGAAATAAAAAATCGTCCTCCAACTGAGAGTGATTTATCGTTACACTTGAGCACTATATTTACTGAAAATAGATTGAAAAAATATATTGAATTAAGATCTATGGATACTTGCGGTTGGGATTGTCTTTGTGCAGGACCTGCATTTTTTATCGGAATGTTATATGGAAATTTGGAAGAAGTTTATAATTTAATCTCTTCATGGGATAAGGATAAAATAATTAATGCTTATCTCGATGCTCCTAAAAAAGGTTTTAATACTCAATTAATGGGTAAAGATCTTTTTTATTGGGCATCAACTTTATTGGAAATCTCAAAAAAAGGATTAAATAATAGAGATTTATTAAATAAAAGTGGGAAAAATGAAAGTTTGTTTTTAAATCACTTACAAAAAGTTATTGATAATAGAACAACAAATGCAGATCATATGATTAATAAATTTTCTAAAAGCGAAGATTTAAACGATTTATATGACAAATAAAATTGTTGCTATACAAGGAAACCACCCTTCTAAACTTAATCCAAAAACAGATACTAGTGTTTTTTTAGCAAATGAAATTCAAAAAAAAAATTATAGAATTTTTTATTATGATCCGAAAAATTTATCAATTTTAAATTCAGATATAATAGCTGAAGGTTTTTTTATTAAGTTTAATTATAATAATAAAAAATTTTACAAAATTTTAAAAAAACAAAAATTAAATCTTATTAAATGTAAGTATATATTAATAAGACAAGATCCTCCTTTTAATCTAGAGTATATATCTTCAACTTTTATGCTTGAAACGCTTAAGGATAAAGTAAAAATTATAAACAATCCCACTGCACTAAGAAATATTTCTGAAAAACTCTATTCAGCAAAATATCAAAAGTTTATGCCAAATACAATTTTTTCGCAAAATATCCAAGAGATTAAAAATTTTTTTAAAAAAAATAATCAAGTAATTTTAAAACCTATTCATAGTTTTAGTGGGAATGATGTTCACTTACTTCATAAATTTAAATTAAAGTTTATTAAAAGTTTCATTAAAAAACATAGTTATATAATGTGTCAAAAATATTTACCCAAAATAAGCGAAGGAGATAAAAGAATATTTGTAATTAATGGAAAAATATGTGGTGCTATATCCAGAGTTCCTCGAAAAGGCTCATATCTAAGTAACATGAGTAAAGGTGCAACTGCAAAAAATACTAAATTAACAAAATTTGAAAAAAGTATTTCCAAATTAATTGCTAAAGATTTGAAAAAAGATCAAATTTATTTTGCAGGGATTGACTTTATTGACCAAAAACTTAATGGAGATATAAATGTTACATCCCCTACCGGTTTAAAAACATTGTTTGATATTTCCAAAGTCAATCTTGCTAAAACTTTTTGGAAATGTCTTAAAGCATGAAAAACTTGACAGATCAACAAAAGGGGTCGTTACTTGCATTTGTTGCTGTTATGTTTATAACACCCGACTCTTTATTTATTAGACTTTCTAATATTGATACCTGGGGTCTAGTTTTTTATAGAGGAATAATTCCATTCTTAACAGTTTTTTTTGGGATGTTATTAATCTACAAACTAAATTTTTTTAAGATACTTTTAGAAAGTGGTTACCACGGTTTCATCTATGTAGTTACTTTTAGTATTACAAATATTACTTTTGTAGTTTCTATTCAAAACACTAATGTGGCAAACACGCTAGTAATGATAGCAACTGCACCTATGCTATCAGCCATACTAGGATCAATTTTTTTAAAAGAACCTCCTGATAGAAAGACATGGGTTTCAATAATTATTACTTTTGCAGCAATTATTTACATTTTCTCTGACTCTCTCAAATTAGGTAACATTTATGGAGATATTTTAGGATTTATTACTGCTATTGGTCTTGCTGTAGGTGCTGTTACTATCAGATCTGCAAAATCCAAAAATTTGGTCCCAGCCGCGGTGGTGGGTAAGTTATTTGTTGCTACTTTTGCTTTATTATTTATTGAGAGTTTTGTTCTTTTAGATAATGATCTTATCATAGTGCCTTTGATGTGTATTTTATGTGTTGCTATACCATTTGTGTTGGTAACGATTGCTCCAAGGTTTATCCCAGCTGCTGAGGTAAATCTTTTCTTCTTATTAGAGACAATCATTGGTCCAATATGGGTTTGGTTGATTATAAAAGAACAGCCTAGTATTGAAACACTTCAAGGTGGGGTAGTTATAATTGCAACCATCGCTATTCACTCATTTTTGAAATTAAAAAAATCTTAATCTCCGTCACAATTAAGTCTTGATTTAATAATAGATGGCGGATAATTAGCGCGATTTTATGAATAAAGTTTTAAAGAATTCTTGGGCATTGTTTTTAGGTATGGGATTTATAATGATGGCCTACGGTTTTCAGGGGTCATTACTTGGGGTGAGAGCTGTTCAGGAAGAATTTAGTTTAATAGCAACTGGTTTTATGATGTCTGGTTATTTTATAGGATATTTTATAGGAGCAGCAACTATTCCAAATATAATTTCAAGAGTTGGTCATATTAGAGTTTTTGCAGCTTTCGCATCTTTAGCATCATTAATAATTTTACTTCACTCAATTTTAATTCATCCATTTATATGGTTCTTACTAAGAATTCTGACTGGAATTAGCATGGTTTGTATTTATACTGTTGCTGAGAGTTGGCTTAATGATAGATCCAGTAATAAAAATAGAGGAAGTGTTCTATCAATTTATATGGTGATTCTATATGGATCAATGGGGATCGGTATGTTTTTGCTAAACTTCAGTGCTCCAAAAAATTTTGAACCTTTTATATTAGTTTCTGTGATCACTTCAGTGGCATTAATACCTATTTTGCTTACTAAAAAAAAACCACCAACTTTTAAAAAAATTAACGCTATGTCATTTAGTGAACTTTATAAATCTTCACCCTTTGGAATGGTAAGTTCTTTTTTCTATGGAACAATTCAGTCTGCTTTATTCACCTTGCTGGCGGTTTATGCAACATCAATGAATTTCACTATTTTAGAAATATCAATTATAACTTTTTTACTAGCAATTTCTGGTGCGGTTGCTCAATTTCCTATAGGAAAAATTTCCGATGTTTATGATAGAAGAAAAGTAATTATTTCATCAACTTTCGGGGCTGCAGTTTTTGCGGTCATCACAATATTTGTTTCTGGGCAAATGTATTTACCTGATGGATTAGCAACAAGTAAGAAATGGTTTTACTTTTTTTTTATTTTATTTTCTTTTTGCAGTTTGCCAATGTTTTCATTAATTCTTGCACATACTAATGATTATATTACAAAAGATAAATTTGTTGCTGCAGGTGCTGGACTTCAATTTACATTTGGTTTAGGTGCAATGAGTGGTCCTTTTTTATGTTCAATATTTATGGATCTTGTTGGCTCTAATGGATTTTTTGTTTTTTTATTTTTCTTTCATTCTTTAATAGGAGCTTTTGGAATTTATAGAATGAGAATTAGAGAAACTGTGGAAAATCCAGATTCTCAATTTGTAGCAATGCCACAAACAATTACACCAGCTGGGATCGAATTAAATCCTACAACAGAACCTATTGAGGAGCCGATTAAAGATTAAAATAGAGAAATTAATTAAGACTATCTATATGCTCAGACATTTTAGATAGAACTTGCTTTTTAGTTAATTTGTCTGTTCGTATCAAAATTGCATCTTTTACTTTGACCAGTGGACTATTCTTTCTTTTTTTATCCATTGCAGTTCTTTTAATTAAAGATTTTCTAACATTTTGTAGAGAAACCTTCTTTTTGATATCTAACCATCTTCTATAACTTGCAACTTTAATATTGCACTTAAAGTAAAAAGCTAAATCATATTTTGGATTTTTTGCTAATATTTTACTAGCTATATCTCTACCCTCAACACAAATCTTTTTATTTCTTTTGATTAATGTCTTTTGAAAAGTATTTATTATTTTTCGGATGTTCTTATTTTTAGCTATTATAGCAGCATGGTTACTAATTTGTTCAGAGTGTAAATTTAATTTTACTATTTTTTTATAAGAAATATTTTTAAATCTTTTTTTTAAAAAATTAATACTGTTCTTTGGTTTATAATTAATGATTTCTTTACTTGCATATCTATATAATAACCCTGAATTAATAAGTAATAATTTGTATTTTTTAGAGATGAGTTTTGCGGCCGTGCTTTTTCCACTTGCTGACTCTCCATCACAAGCTATTATTAATTTTTTAAATTTTCTCACTTAACTTTAATAATATTTAGATTTGTTTTATGCAAAAAAATTATGAATTTTAACAGATATTTCAGAAATTAATCACTTACAGGTTGAAACTCAAAATAAGCACAAATTACCTCATTACAAAACTGAAATATTGAAAATAGGTCAAATATTTGTTTCTATTCAAATTATAAAAAATGCCTAGAAAAAAAACTAAACAAAAAAATTCAAAAAAAAGTACTGGGTTAGTAAAGATTAGTAACCTAACTCCTAAATCTTTTTTAAGTAATGCTTTCTCTAATTATAAAAAAAATAAAGAACTTAATAAAATTAAAGCTATCAAATTAGAAAAATTAAAAGAGAAAAATCAAATTCTTAAAGAACGAAAAGATCTTAAAGTTTGGGAAGAAAGACTTATAAAAGAAAGTAATAAATTAAAATTTAGTGAGGATGAATTGAGATTAAAAGAAAAAGAGATCAAAATTAAAGATGATGCACAAAAGCTTGAGGCGTCGCGATTGGTAAAAAAAGATGAAGAATTAGTACTAATAAGTAAGGAATTAAGAGCTAAAGAAAAGGAATTAAAGCTTAGAGATGAAGCACAAAATAGAAGAGATATTGATTTAAAAGTTAGAGAAGAAGAGCAAAGAAACCTCGAGCTTAAAGAAAAAAGAAGAAAAGAGAGAACCTTAAAAATGATTAAGGTAGAGGAGGAAAAACAGAAAGAGCTTGAGTACATCAAAATAAAAGAATGGGAAGAAAAATTTGATAGAGAACAAAAAGCAAAAGAACATAGAGAAAATTTAAGAGAGGAAAGATTAAGACAAAAAGAATTAGAAAAACTTCAATCTTTTGAAAAAAAAGAGACTTCAGTTGATAAGAATCTTTCCTCTGGATTAGAAAAATTTAAAATAGACGTTACAAAAGAAAATTAATTTTTCTGATTAGGAAAATAATCCTTTAAATCACCCTCTCTATAAACATCAGCTGTGCAACAATGAACGCCACCGCCAAATGCATATGCTTCTCTCAATTCAACAGGAACAACTTCCATTCCTAATTTATCCAACTGCTCAGCTTGATAAACTTCACTTTTTTCAACACAAACTGTTTTTGGATCAAGAACTAAAACATTCATTGATAACCATACTGATGAATAACAAAGTGGGGGTGGTTCGTTATGAGCAGGTTGAGCACTATCGATTATTTTCCATCCGTTGTCCTCAAATAATTTTCTTTGTTCTTTTGGAAGTCTTCTTTGAGGATTATTAATAATTAATCCTTCTTTAATTGGCGTAAAGGTTGCGTCTATATGAATTGGGTAAGGATCTCCAGGAAAATTAACTGCATGAACTCTATGATCTTTAAAATGTCTTTTAAGCCAATCAATTCCCTTTAAGTTTGTTGTAAAACCATGTTGAACAACCAGGTCCTTTCCAAATCTAAGAATATCTGCTGCATCAAATAAGGGCTCTTCTTCAGTTGTTACAAAAAATTTTTCTTCCGTCCATTTAAGTCTCTTTTGAATTCCAATCTTATCTGACAAATAATCCTCACGGTAATCAGCATCTGTTAATCTAGGCTTTGGAGCAGTCTCATGACGCATATTCTTATCTTGTTCAAAATATTTTTTTATAAGAGGTCTATAGTTTAAATATTCAAACCATCTACATCTATAACTCATTGTTGCTTCGAGCATTTCATTGCCAACAGTAAGTATGATATCTCTCGCTGGCATGCATCCAAACATACTTTCAACTTCCCAATCTGGAGTAGAAATCTTTTGATTATGATTAAGTGGAACAGGTCGATCAACTTTAATTCCTCTTTTTTCCAACATTGATGCAAAATTGTTTAGTAATTCATTTGCTTTATCAATTGTATCTTTAGTACGTGGTCCATGAGAACCTTTCATATCTGAATCTTCAGGTACTTTAGCATCTAAAGCAGGTTCTGGTGCTGGTATACAACAACCATCCGCTCTTCCAACAATAACGTGTTTTAGTGGATCCCACTCATTCCAGCTATTAACAATAACTTTATCTTTACTCATATTTCTAGATTAATTTAAAGCTATAAATCTTTTATTCCAACGCATTACTAAACTGTAATAGACTAATGAAATAAATAGAAAAAATCCTCCAACTATAGTGTAAGTATCGGGCACTTCATTTATGCCCAAGATAGGTAACCAAACCCAAAAAATTCCACCAATTACTTCGGTCAATGATAGTAATGTTAATTCTGCAGCAGGAATAGCTTTTGAGCCAATAGAATATAAAATTAGTCCCAAGCAAACTAATGTTCCATGAAGAGAAAATAACGCTCCATTATAACTAGTTGAAAAAAATACTTGGTTTGTAATCAAAAGCATTATTGATGCGAAGACAAAACAAAAAAATCCTGAAAAAGCTACAGTTGTAAATTTTGGGGTCTCCGTTCTCCACCTAAGAGTTACAGAAAAAACAGAAAAACCAATTGATGAAAGCATTCCAAAAATAAAACCAACAACAGAATTGGATCCAGTACTTCCAAAAGCCATTATTATTATTCCTACTGTTGCAATAAAAATAGAGATCCAAACATTTAATGAAATTTTTTCATTAAGAAATAAAAAAGCAAGAAGTGCAGTAAAAAAAGGCATTGCAGCCAAACAAAGTAGTGTAATTGCAGCTGATGTATTAGTAATTGAATAAATAAAACTTATCATAGCAATTCCTAATCCAGTTCCACCAATAATACCTGAGTATCCCATCTTCAAATAATTTTTATAAAATTTGAACCCCTCTTCAAAATAAAGATAAAGATTTAATAAAATAAAAATTGTTAATCCTCTTCCAAAAATATATTGCCACGGCACTTGGTTAGGATTATCCATATATCTCACAACAAGAGGGCCAAAAGACCATAAAATTCCGGCAAACAAAACTACTGGAACTGCGATTTTTGGATTTTTTAATTCAAGCATCTAGGAAGATTAAATCTAAAAATTTATAACTACAACAAAAATGAGATAGTTTAATGTGCAATTTAACATTTCCATTTAAAGTTGTGTTCAGCCTATTTCTATTCTTGATTGGTTTTTATTTGTCATGTAATTAAAATTAATATGGATTTAGAAGTACTAAGTATTGCTGCAAACACAGATAACAATAGAAATATTGAGAACCGGACACATGTCTCAAAGTTAAAAAATTCAGTATGCGGAGATGAAATGCAAATAGAGCTTGTATTAAAAAACGAAAAAATTTTAGACTTTGGGTATCAAGGTAAATCTTGTGTATACTGCCAAGCATCAGCTAGTCTGTTATCAAAAATTTCCATTAATAATCAAAAAGAAAAAATTAACGATTTATGTGATAGGGCTGAATCATATTTTAATGATGATATTAAAATTACAGATAAAAAATGGAATTCTTTGAAAAAATTAATCAAAAAGAAGAATGTTAATAAAAAGGATTGTATATTGTTACCTTTCAAAACTTTAAAAAAGATAGTATCAAACTAAATTATGGGTAATCTTAAACAATCTCTTTTAGCTGGTTTATTTTCAATAATTACAATTGGAATTTTAACTTTCTTAACTTATAGAACAGAATTTGGGATCTTTCTGATAGCCTCATTTGGATCATCTATGGTTTTACTTTATGGATATCCTGAAAGTCCGTTTGCTCAACCAAAAAATGTTTTTTTTGGTCATTTGGTTACAGCTATTGTAGGTTTACTATTTTTATATTTTGTTCCATTACCAATCTTTTTAACAATACCATTAGCAGTAGGATTTGGAGTTGGGTTGATGATCTTATTAAATGTTACCCATCCACCTGCAGGAGGTAATCCCATAATAGTAATTATTGGTAGCGTCTCTTTTGATTACTTGTTAAGTCCTGTTATATCAGGATCAGTTATAATTATTATTTTTGCAATAATTGTTAACAAATTTATTTTGAAAAAATCTTATCCAAGCCAAAAATAATTTTTATGAAATTATAAAATTATTTTCAATAAGAAGACCTATTAATATTCCTATTGCTAATGCTATAATTAATTTCTTCTTATTCACTTTTTTAGTACTGGAGATTTTACACCTTTAATACGCGATGAAGATAATTTTGATTTCATACTTTGCTTAAGATTTTCCCAAAGCTTAGCCATTCCTAAAGGCTCATAAATCATAAATACTATCATCAACAGACCAAATATTACCTGTTCGATTGATGAAATAATTGTAGCATCAATAGCTCCATGAAATACATTGTTTCCTATAGCATTTAAAAGAACTGGAAAAAGCAAAATAAATGCTGCTCCTATAAAAGCACCATTAATAGTCCCAAGTCCCCCAAGAATGCACATGAATAAGATTTTAAAAGATAACTTAATATCAAAAGCAACTGGCTCTAAAGATTTTAGATAACAAAATGCAAAAAGAGCACCAGCTACACCACAATAAAATGCACTAATAGCAAATGCTTGAACTTTAGTTCTTAATAATGAAACTCCCATGGACTCAGCAGCAATATCCATATCTCTAACTGCCATCCAATTTCTGCCTGTACTTCCTCTTGCCATATTCATAGCCAATAAAGTTAAAATCGTGGTTACAGCTAAACATACAAAATACATAGCTAATGGTGTTGTAAATGGTTTTCCTAAGATTACTATGTCTTGTGCTGTTATAATCCCTGAAGAGTCATAGTTTTTAAACCATC
This sequence comes from uncultured Pelagibacteraceae bacterium, assembly GCA_902554195.1. Lineage (GTDB taxonomy): Bacteria > Pseudomonadota > Alphaproteobacteria > Pelagibacterales > Pelagibacteraceae > Pelagibacter. Next base: position 18,165 of record CACDNT010000001.1, on the reverse strand, counting down.
CAAATTTATCTATCATCCATATAATAAAAAACTGCGAGGCTAATGTTGCAACCATAAGATAAATTCCTCTTACTTTTAAACTTGGTAAACCAAACAAAATTCCAAAAGCTGCAGCAATTAAACCCGAAACTATTAGTGAGCCGACGAAACCAAGATCAGGCACTCGTAAAATGAGATTAAACATCGCGAAAGCACCCGCGGCCATAAACCCGGCAGCACCCAAAGCTAATTGTCCCGTATACCCCATTACAATTTGTTGTCCAATAGTAGCTAAAGCTAGGCAAAGCCAAGGAATTAATATGGAAGTGTACCAATACTCTGTTTTAATGAATGTGGGTATTATTAATACACTCAAAACCATACAAACAGCTAAGTTGATTAGGTCTTTTTTTGTGTAAGTCATAAAAATTGGTTTCATAAATTAAACTCTCCTAATAATTTTTTCTCCAAATAAACCCTCTGGTCTATATAATAAAAAGAATATCGCTAATACATATGGAGCCCATCCTTCAATAGCTCCTCCAAAAAACGGTCCAATATAAACCTCTAATATTTTTTCTACTGCACCAATAATTAACCCTCCAATAATTGCTCCTGGTATAGACGAGAATCCACCTATAATTAAAACTGGCAAAGCTTTTAATGCAAGATCAACAAGAGCAAATTGAACACCAGCTCTTGCTCCCCACATCATTCCAGCTACTAAAGCTACAACACCTGCAGCAGACCAAACTAATAACATTATATGTTTTAAAGGAATTCCTATAGAACTTGCTGCACCTGCATCATCTGCAACAGCCCTCAAACCTAATCCAATTTTTGTGTATTTGAACAATAAAAATAGACCGATAATCATTATAGCTGCAACTAATCCAGCTGTGATATCAAGTGCACTAATAAATAATTTTAAATTATCTGCGATCCATGGCACTGGAAAATCTCCTATACCTAAATCTAATCTTCTTACTTCTACTCCCCATGCTGCTTGAGCAAGTCCCTCTAAAACATATCCTAAGCCAATTGTTGCCATTAACACTGTGTCTTCGCTAGCATTCATCAAAGGTCTTAAAACCAATCTTTCAGTGCATAAACCAACTACTACCATCAAAAAAGCAGCTAGAATAAACGCGAGTACAAAAGGTATGTTAAAATCTTGCATGAAACCACAAAAAGCAAGCACTGAGAAAAAAACCATAGCTCCTTGTGAAAAGTTAAATGTTGCTGAAGCTTTAAAAATAAGAACAAATCCTAAAGCAACTAAAGAATACATTGTACCAGCAAGTAGTCCACCAACCAGAACTTCCATAAAAAATAATAATTCATTTGCCATATTATAATCCTAGTGTTCCACTCCTAAGTAAGCATCTATTACTTTTTGGTTTGCCATTATTTCATCAGGTGTTCCATCACCAATAACCTTGCCGTAATCAAGCACAACAACTCTATCAGATATATCCATTACCACTCCCATATCATGCTCAATTAAAACCATTGTAGTACCAAGTTCATCGTTTACCTTTAAAATAAATCTACACATATCTCTCTTTTCTTCGACATTCATCCCTGCCATTGGCTCATCCAATAGAATTATTGAGGAGTCAGTCGCAAGAGCTCGGCCTAATTCAACTTTTTTTTGTAATCCATAAGGAAGTTTTCCAACAGGAGTGTCTTTAATGTCTTCTATCTCTAAAAAACTTATTATTTCTTCTGATCGCTCTCTATTTAATTTTTCCTCTTTTTTTACTTTTGGTAGTTGTAAAGCTACCTCAAGGAAATTTGTTTTTGTGTGAAGTTTTCTACCTACTAGAATATTATCCAGTACTGACATTCTTTTAAATAGAGCTAAGTTTTGAAATGTTCTAGATAGACCCATTTGAGCCATAATATTCGGGGTTATATTAGGTACTACTTGTCCTCTAAAAGATACAGTTCCTTGTTGGGGCTTATAAATTCCATTAATACAGTTTAACATTGAGCTTTTTCCAGCCCCATTAGGTCCGATTATCGCCCTAACCTCGTGCTCAAGAACATTAAATGATGTATCAGTGATAGCCTTAACACCTCCAAAGGCGAGTGAAATATTATTCACCTCTAATATTGGCTTTCCTATTTTAAACTTTCTTTCGTATGCCATCTTTAATTAATTTTTTTGTTTAAACTTTCCTCTTTAAGAACATCTCTAAAGTTTTTTCTACCTTTTTTTGATATACCTAAGTATAATTCTTTTACTTTATCATTGTTTAATAAACTTTCCGCAGTCCCCTCGAGCATCACCTTTCCAGTTTCAATGATGTAACCATAATCAGAATTTTTTAATGCAATATTAGTATTCTGTTCAGCAAGCAAAATACTAACTCCTTCTTTTTGATTTAACTCTTTTACAATATTAAAAATCTCAGCAACTAATTGAGGTGCTAAGCCCATTGTTGGCTCGTCTAATAACAACATTTTAGGTTTTGCCATCATTGCTCTTGCAACTGCAATCATTTGTTGTTCTCCACCTGATGTGAATGCTGCTTGACTTTTTCTTCTTTCTTTTAATCTTAAAAAATAAGTATAAATTTTCTCTAATTCTTGATCTATATCTCCTTTAGATAATTTTCTTGAATAAGCTCCTGAAATAATATTTTCCTCAACAGTTAAATGACCAAAGCATCTTCTGCCCTCTAATACTTGTACCATTCCAAGACCAACCATTTGAGATGGATTTTGTTTTTCTATTGAGTTTCCATCATAATCGATTGATCCTTTTGTAACTTTACCTCTTTCGGAGGCTAACATAGTTGAGACAGCTTTTAATGTCGTACTTTTACCTGCTCCATTTGCTCCTAACAACGCAACTACTTTTCCTTTGGGAACTTTTAAAGAAACATCATGTAAAGCTAAAATAACGTTGTCATACATTACCTCAATATTTTTTATATCAAGAATGTTTACAGAATTATCACTCATTAATTTTTTTCTTAAAATACTATTTAAATGGGAAGCTTGAAACAGTTAAAATTGTTTAAGCTTCCCACTCATGTAAATATTAATTGATTAAATTAATTATCCACATTTTTTTTGGTGTAATGTTGTTTTCTTTAGCAAATTTTGCTGCAGAGTCTTCAACTAAACCTCTAATAAATTTAGGGTCTAATGGAGCTTCCCAACCAGTTACCTGATTGAATTTTTTTCCATCCCACTGCATTACAGCAAATTTACCGGCACCTTCATGGTTTGCACATGAAATAGCAAATGGAGCTAACATTCCTCCAACTCCAAGTTCAGTAAGTCTAGCTTCAGTCATGTTTAAAGCCTCATAACCATCTCTAAACTCAGCACCAGTCACTGCTTTTCCAACTTTGTTATGCATCTTTTGAGCATTTTTCAAAGCCTCAATCCACATAACTGCAGCACCTAGTCCTCTATTCCAGTAAACTGAACCAATTCTATTTGGATCAGCTAAGTTACCTTTTCCAGAACCATATACTTTGTCTTTGATGTCTTTAACTAACGGATATTCGCCTGGTAAAGCATTAGCAACTGCGTAAGTTCCTATTGCAGCATCACCTGCTGGATACATATCCTCCTCAGCAGCACCGAATGTTACGTACATCATTCTATCTCTTGGGAAATTAATTCTAGCAGCATTAGTCATTGCTGTTGAATTCATTCCAGAACCTGCTCCCCAGAAAGTAACCCAATCAGGATTTTCTCTTCTGATTTGCAGCCATTGAGATTGTTGTTCTAGACCTGGAGGTGGAATTGAAATTTCAACTAATTTCATTCCCCAGTCAGAAGTTATTTTTCTCATTGCTGGTAATGGCTCTCTTCCGTAAGCAGAGTCAATGTGTAAGTGAACGATTTTTTTACCTTTCATCTTATCAATTCCGCCTTCGATCTCAGCCATAAATTTTAATTTTACTGCTATTTGAGACCAGTAGTGACTTGCAGCATTAAATACCCAAGGCCATACTCTTCCATCAGCACCGTCAGTTCTTCCATAACCATATTGAGCTAAAACAACATTGTCTTTTGCCATACGGTTAATAACTGCATATGCTCCTGGTGTTCCTAAAGTATCAAAAACAACTATTCTTTGACCATCTTTTTCAAGTAGTCTCTGGTAACACTCAACTGTTTTCACAGCGTTGTACTCAGTTTCACATTCTTGCCATGTAAGCATGACTCCGTTCACACCGCCTGTCATATTGACATAATTCATGTAGTCAATCTGAGCCCCATAGTAACCAGTCCCCATTGCTGAATAAGGTCCAACACGACTACTAGCTACAGGAAAGTATTGAGTTTCTGCTCCGAATACTTTTTGAGGTAAAGCGAGTGAAGAAAATACAGCTACAACTACTGTTAAAGTAGATGCAACCCTTTTTAACATTTTTGTTAACATTTCTACCCCTCTTAATTTAAGTTATAATTTAGATTAAATCATATGCTTTTAGATTGTGCAAATTTTAATCATTCCAATTCGCATTAGATCTCTTTTACCCAAACTTTTGATAGCTTTTCCACAACCCTTAGATGAAATAAAACTTCAGATTGAAAAAAATTAATTTTTCTAAATTTTTTGCTTCCCTGAAAAGTGTAAGCATTTCTATATCTGTTTTTCTAAGAGTTGGCTTAATAATTTTATTTAATGTTACTAACTCTATGGCATAAAATAACTCAATATAAGTCATTTAAATAGTGTTTCATCTTTAACTATTCGGCAAATCATTAATAATTATTATTTTTGCAAAGGTTATTTATAAATTGATTTTTTAAAAAGTCTCACCCATTCAAAAATAATTCATTGCTTGGGATCCTAAAATAATGTTAGATGCGCTAAATAAATATTTAAATGTACAGGAGAATAAATGAAGATATTATGCGTATTATATGATGATCCAAAGGGCGGAATGCCTAAATCATATGCACTTTCAGAATTACCTAAAATAGAAAAATACCCAGATGGAATGACTTTACCATCACCTAAAGGAAGAGACTACACTCCAGGACAATTACTAGGATGTGTGTCTGGTGAGTTAGGATTAAGAAAATTTTTAGAAAGTAATGGTCATGAGTTAGTAGTGACTAATAGTAAAGATGGGGATGGATGTGAAGCTGACAAACATATTGTGGATGCTGACATTGTAATTTCTCAACCTTTCTTTCCATATTATTTAACAAAAGAGAGAATTGCTAAAGCCAAAAATTTAAAAATGGCAATTACAGCAGGAATTGGTTCAGACCATGTTGATTTACAAGCTGCAATGGATAACAAAATTGATGTTGTAGAGGTAACTTATTGTAATTCAAGATCTGTAGCTGAACACATCGTTATGATGATTGTTTCAATGGTAAGAGATTACCATAATCAACATAGAATTGTTAATGAAGGCGGCTGGAATATCGCTGATGCCGTTCAAAGATCATATGATGTTGAGGGTATGCATATTGGAACAGTTGCTGCAGGACGTATTGGTTTAGATGCATTAAGAAAAATGAAACCATTTGATGTTCATTTGCACTATTTTGATAGACATAAATTACCTGACTCTGTTGAAAAAGAATTGAACCTTACATTTCATGAGTCTGTAGAGTCGATGGTAAAAGTTTGTGATGTGGTAACAATTAATTGTCCTCTTCACCCTGAAACTGAGAACTTATTTGATGAAGCAATGATAAGTAAAATGAAAAAAGGCGCTTATATTGTAAACACTGCTAGAGGAAAAATCTGTAATCGAGATGCTATTGCAAAAGCATTAAAAAGTGGTCAATTAAGTGGTTACGCTGGAGACGTATGGTTTCCTCAACCTGCACCAAATGATCACGTGTGGAGAAGCATGCCACATCATGGTATGACACCTCACACTTCTGGAACATCTTTGACTGCACAATCAAGATATGCCGATGGTGTAAGAGAAATATTGGAATGTTTCTTTGAAGGTAAAGAAATTAGAAATCAATATTTGATTGTTAAAGATGGTCAGTTAGCTGGTATGGGTGCTCACTCGTACAGTAAAGGTTCAGCTACTGGTGGATCCGAAGAAGCAGCAAAATACAAAAAAAAATAATTTCAAATATAATTAATAAAGGTGGCTACTTATAAGTAGCTACCTTTAAAATCTGGACTTATCATAACGAATTTGTTTATGATAATTAATGAAGTATTTTTTCATAATTTTCTTTTTTTTAATTAATATAAATTTTTCATATTCTGCTCCAAAAGATAAGGCATATTTCGCTGGGGGATGTTTTTGGTGTGTTGAGGAGTCATTTGAAAAATTAAAAGGTGTGGAAGAAGTAATTTCTGGTTATTCTGGAGGTATTACTGAAAACCCAACTTACAAAGAAGTTACTTATGGAAATACTGGTCATTTTGAAGTTGTAGAAATAATCTATGATAAAAAAGTTATTTCATTCAAAGAATTATTAGAAAATTTTTGGATTAATATTGATCCATTTGATGCTTACGGTCAATTTTGTGACAAAGGATATAGTTATAGATCAGTTGCATTTTATCAAAATGAAGAAGAAAAAAAATTAATTGAAAAAGATATAAAAGATTTAGAAAATAAATTTAACAAAAAAGTTGTTACATATATTAGGAATTTCAAAAAATTTTATAAAGCAGAGGAATATCATCAAGATTTTTATAAGATTAAATTAGAAAGATATCTTAGATATAAAAAAGCGTGTGGAAGAGAAGAATTGTTAAAAAGAATCTGGAGTCAATAAACTTTATGAAGAATAATATGAATTGGAATTTCGATAACTCTTATTCAAGACTGTCTGATGCATTTAAAGAGCATATTGAACCTGTCGCCGTAAAAAATCCTGAATTAGTTTTAATGAATGAGGATTTAATTGAAGAATTAAACTTAGACTTTTCCAAAATTGATAAAAATGAATTGGGAGCTTTATTTACCGGTAATATTCTTCCAGAAGGAAGTAATGCTATTGCTCAAGCTTATGCTGGTCACCAATTTGGACATTTTACAATGTTAGGAGATGGAAGAGCAGTTTTAATAGGAGAGCATTTAACAAAAAATAATGAGAGATACGATGTACAATTTAAAGGTTCAGGTAAGACAGCATTTTCAAGAAATGGTGATGGTAGAGCTGCACTAGGTCCAATGTTAAGGGAATACATAATTAGTGAAGCAATGCATAATCTAAATATTCCTTCAACAAGAAGTTTAGCAGTAGCTAAAACAGGTGAGGAAATAATGCGAGAGACTTCATTGCAAGGTGCTGTCCTAACTAGAGTGGCTTCAAGTCATATTAGAGTCGGAACTTTTCAATACGTTGCAGCACGTAATAAAAAAGATGAGTTAGAAATTTTACTAAATTATGTGATTAAAAGACATTATCCAGAGCTAATAAATTCAAACAATAAAACGCTAGACCTTTTAAAAGTACTTATTGATAAACAAATTGATCTTGTAGTCAACTGGATGCGTGTTGGTTTTATTCATGGAGTTATGAATACTGATAACATGACAATTTCTGGTGAAACGATTGACTATGGTCCATGTGCATTCATGGATACCTATGACCCAAAAACTGTTTTTAGCTCAATTGATAAGATGGGAAGATATGCTTATTGCAATCAACCTGCTATTACAAAATGGAATCTTTCAAGATTTGCTGAGTGTTTAATACCTTTAATTGATGACGATGAAAATAAGGCGATTAAAAGTGCAACCGAGTTAATTGAAACATTCGCTAAAAAATATGAGGAAAAATGGTTGAATATGATGAGAAGTAAACTTGGATTGTTAGGTGAGGATAAAAAAGATAAATTTTTGATTGTCGATTTACTCACTTGGATGCATCAAAATAAAGTAGACTACACAAATACCTTTTGTCATTTAATGAATCTTAAAGACTATGATGATGACTCATATAAAGATGACAACTTTCAAAACTGGAAAAAAAATTGGCAAGAAAGATTAAAATTAAATAATAATACTCCAGAAAATTATATAAAGTTAATGAGAAGTGTTAATCCTCTTGTAATACCAAGAAATCATAAAATTGAGGAGTCATTAGAAAAAGCAAACGACAACAATCTTAAGTCATTCAATAAGCTTTTAGAAATTTTAAAAAAGCCATATGAAATACAAGAAAACATTTCAGATTATCTTAAAATGGATAGTTCTTTAAAAGAGTATAAAACTTTTTGCGGTACTTAATGTTAAAGAAATTATAAGACGTAAGGTTCTGGCCTTGCTTTTGCGCCTAATACTCTTTCTACTGCCATATTTGAAATATCAATCGATTGATAAGAGCCTGTTGTAATTAATTCTGTTAAAGCTCTACCAATTCCTGGTGCTTGCATCAATCCTCTTCCCGTAAAACCAGTTGCTAAGTACACATTTTCAAATTTAGGATGTTTTCCGACAACAGCATTATTATCTAATCTATTACAATCATAATAACCTGCCCAACCACCAGTTAACTTTAATTCTTCAAATGCTGGAATCCTTTTTGCTAAAGCAGGCCAAACTAATTCCTCAAAATCATCCCATGCTGGTTCGAGATCAGTGGCATCAAAAACTGATTTTGGTGACCCGGCTAAATACTCTTTACCTTCAGGTCTCCAATAAACACCTGTAGTTAAATCTCCAGTTAACGGCATTTCGGGTATATGCTTTGGACACTTAACTCTAAAGACTGTATGCTTTTGAGGTTCGACCGGAATATCCTCTAATAATTCCTTTGTCCAACATCCAGCAGCAGAAACTATTGTTTTAGCTTTAATTTCTGACAAAGATTTCACCTCTCCTTTTATAAATTCTGCACCTTGCTCTATTGCTTTACTTTTTAGAGCTGTATGAAATAGAAAAGGATCAATCCATCCTTCACTTTTATTGTCAGTAAATGTAGCAGTTTCTATTCCTTCTTTATTAATGTAGGGAAAAAATTTATCTAAATCAGAACCTTTAATATTCTTAGTACCTGCCTCACAGGCTTTGTGATTTTCTAAAGCCTTATATTGTTCCTCAGCATGTTCTGGGCCAAACATTAATAAATATCCGTTTGGAACCATGCTTGCTGTAGGATTTGGATTTTTTTCTGTTTTAAGTAATTCTGGAATTTGGAATATAAATTCTCTAGCAAATTTACCTAACAGGATATTTTCGGTTTGAAAAAATTGCCTTCTAAAACCTCCTAACGAAAGAGGAAAAGAAGCTGATTTATAAGTTGGGTCTCTTTCAATTACTTTTACTTTTCTTCCCTCTTTGGATAAAAAATAAGCTGTCGCTGCACCAATAATACCACCACCGACTATTACAACATCATCCATTTAATTTAACACCAATAGGTTATAATTAAGAAATAATGCATAGAAACACCAAAGTAAATATGGAATCATTAAATAGAAACTTACAAAATTGACACGTTTAAATCTAATAATCAGTACTATTATGAAAGTTATCAAAATAACAAGAACAACCAATGCAAAAAATATTTGATGAAATCCAAAAAAGATAATACTCCAAGTTGCATTTAAAACTATATGTATAAAATAAATGTAAATTGTGTTTACATCTCTTTTTTTGCTGTGCCAAAAAAACCAAATAGCTAATGTCATCATCACGTAAAGTGTTGTCCAAACAGGTGCAAATATCCAATCTGGTGGATTATAATTTGATTTCACAAGACTAGAATACCAAGGTTCTTTAAAGCTAATTGAGACTAAACCTCCAATAAATGACGCGGAAAAAGTGATTATAAAAAAAAGAATTAATGATAAAAATTTATTTTTTAACATATAAGTATTATACATCTTTATAAAATGAATAAAAAAACTATTTGGATAACTGGTGGAAGTACTGGAATTGGAAAAGCTTTAGCTATAAAATTTGCTAATGAGGGATGGAATGTTGCAATTTCTGCAAGACGCGAGCAATTATTAGAGGAAATTTCAAATAATTATGAAAATATAAGTTCATTTCCATTAGATGTTACTAATAAATCAAATTGTAAAGAAGTTTTTAATCAAATCATAAATAAATTTCAAAACTTAGATATTTGTTTTTTTTCTACGGGAACTTGGGATCCAAAAAAAGAAAAAGATATTGATGTAGAGCAAATTGAAAATGTTTTTAAAGTTAATTTTTTTGGAACTTTAAATAGTATTAAAGCAGTAGAGGAATACTTTAAAAATAAAAAAGATGGAACAATTACTATTGTTTCATCAATTGCTGGTTATCGAGGATTACCTAATTCAACAGGATATGGACCATCAAAATCAGCTTTAAATAATCTTGCTGAAAGTTTATATTTTGATTTTGGAAGGTCAAATGTACGTATATGTTTAGTTTCACCAGGTTTTATTAAAACTCCGATGACTGATAAAAATGATTTCAAAATGCCTTTTTTGAAAACACCTGAATACGCAGCAGAAAAAATTTATGATGGTTTAGTAAATAAAAATTCTTTTGAGATTCATTTTCCGAAGTCTTTAACAATGATTTTGAAAATTTTAAGTTTTTTACCAAATAAGATTTATTTTGGATTAATTGGAAAACTCACTAAATATCAGAAAAAATAATTCAATTTAAAATCAAAAAATATTTAATTAAGGTAATTTAGGGATAGTCCTTAAAAACCGGGAGCTAAAGATGGCTAAGAAGGACTATCTAAGTTAATATATCAAAACTCAAAAATAAATGCATTAAAGATTTTTTTTGAATTTAAAGGATTTATGAAAAAAAAAGGTCACAGGCCAGTCACTCGAGTCAAGAATCCAGAGCCCCATGATGAAAGTCCAGATTGGGTCATATGGGCTGCCTGGGCTGATAGGATTACTTTTGAAGAAATAGAAAAAAAAACTGGGTACAAGGAGTCAGATGTTATCAAGATAATGAGAAGATCATTAAAACCATCCTCTTTTAGACTATGGAGAAAAAGAGTTAATCAAAAAAGTATAAAACATAGAAAAAAGTTTGAGTATTCTCGAAAACAAATAACTAGCAAAATAAAAAAAGGTGATTATCTATAATCTATGAAAAAAATAACAATTTATACTGGTCCAATGTGTAATTACTGTGATGCAGCAAAAAGATTGTTAATAAGAAATAATGCAACTTATAACGAAATAGATATTTCAAAAGTTGACGGTGCTATGGATGAAATGATTAAGAAAGCAAATGGAAAAAGAACCATCCCACAAATATTTTTCGATGATCAACATATTGGTGGATATGACGAAGTAAGAGGCTTAGAAAAAGAAAATAAACTTCAAGACTTACTTAAATAACTAATCTTTTACAAAAACAACTGTTAATTCTGCAACTTTGATACCAAATTTAGTCATTGTTGCACGGTTTATCGCAACTCGATCATCCTGTTTAAAAATCCAATCATCAAAAGTAATTTTCATTTCTTTTCCTTTAACTGGAACTAATAAAACATATTCAAATTTAAAAGCAGGACCATAAGAATATCCTTTTGCTTTTCCTACAACATCTCCAGCTGTGCCTTCGTAATTGTTTTCATCAATTTTTTGTTATTTGCCATTGTCGTGTTTGTATTTCACCATCATCCCAATTAAATTTTTCATCAAGTATTAATTTTTTTCCGTCCCATTGACCATTTAAGTCAGCAGAAAACTGTCTAGTTACTTTTCCAGATCTATTTTGAAGTACACCCCAAGCTTTAACATTACCAGATAAGTAATTCTCAATTATAAGTCTTGGCTCTTTATTTTTAAAATCTTCTGGTTTCATAGCACTATTTTGTGAACAGTTTGTAGTTAAGAAAAGAAAAATTATCAATAAAATTGATTTAATATTTATAATTTTGATCATAAGAGCACCATAGTTCTATTTATTTTGAAGTGAAAATTGAATTAAATCAATATTTTTTGATTTAAATCCTGCCTCACAATACGAGAGATAAAATTCCCACATTCTTTTGAAAGTTAAATCAAATCCTTGTTTTTTAATTAAATCCCATTTCTTATTAAATTCATTTTTCCACATAAACAATGTATTAGAATAATGATCAGCGTAAGAATCGTAAGATTTAATAGTCAAACCATTTTCAGAAACATACTTATTAATAATTCCTTTGCTTGGTAAAAATCCTCCAGGAAAAATATATTTTTGAATAAAATCTTGTTTAGTTTTATATCTATCAAACATACTATCATCTATAGTGATAGCTTGTATGGCTGCTCTTCCGTCATTAGATAAATTATTTTTGATCGTTTTAAAATAACTTTCTAGATAGTTTTGACCTACAGCTTCTATCATTTCAATTGATGCTATTGAGTTATATTTCTCTTTTAAATCTCTGTAATCTTTTATTTCAATATTTACTTTTTCGTTCAAACCGCATTCGTGCATTCTTTTTTTTGCATATTCAAACTGTTTTTTTGAAATGGTGATGCAATCTAATTTTACATCATATTTTTTACCTAAATATTCGGCAAAACCACCCCAACCACATCCAATTTCTAAAATTTTATCTCCATTATTTGGTTTTATTAAATCAATCAATTTTTGATATTTATTATTTTGAGCATTTGATAGATCTTTATTTCGCTCATCAAATATCGCACTTGAATAGGTTAAGGTCTTATCGAGCCAAAGAGCAAAAAATTCATTTCCTAAATCATAATGTTTTGAAATATTTTCCTTACTTCTTGCTCTAGTATTTTTTACGAACTTATTCCTTAAGTAATTAATCATTGGAAAATCTAGTAAACCAGAAAATTTATATATTATTTTTATATTTCTTGCAGTGATCTCAATTAAATTAGATAAATTATCAGTCTCAAATTCATCCCTCATATATGACTCTGCAAAGCTAACGCTTCCACCTTTAATTAAATTAAATGTAAAATTAGGTTTTTTGATTTTAAGAATTGCTTTTAGAGGGCTTTGTGAGTTACCGAATTTTAAAAGTTCTCCATTATATTTTGTTATTTCTAAATAACCATATTCAATATCTTTTAATATTTTAAAAACTATTTTGTCAGAAAAGTTATATAAACTCATTAATTCTCAAAACTAATATTATTTTTAATTTTAAATTTTTTTTTAATAAATTTTATTCCTTTCATCCATAATTTAAACGCTTCAAAATGTATCGCGGATATAATCTTAAAAGTCATTAATGGATGTTTTAAGTACGATTTTAATAGTTCTTTACTATTAAAATCAACTCTTTTTCCATCTTGTGATGCGAATAAAATCTTTTCATTAAATTGATATTGATCAATTACAACTGAAATTTTCTCTGAAGGTCTTAAAATTCTAAAAAAATAATTACAATTCATCTCAATAAATGGAGATACATGAAATTTTTTAGAACAATTATGTTGTAAAAGGTTGTTATTTTCAGCCTTAAAGACATAAGTGTGTTGTTCTCCAAAAGTATTTTTTACTTCATATAATATTGAAATTAGATTTTCATTATGATCATAAACAAAAAAGACACTTAATGGGTTGAATACGTATCCAAAAATTCTTGGATAACATAATAACTTTATCTTTATATTTTCTGAATTTATATTGTTTTCTATTAAATTTTTTTTTACCCAATCAATCAATGATGAACCATCTCTATCACCATGATCTTTGTCAAAAAAACTTATCAGATTGAAACTATTGTACGAAAAAAAACTGATTTTTTTATTTAAATAATTTAAATCGGACAAGTCGATTAATAATGAAAATACATTATATTTAAAGAAATGTATTTTTGGCTTGAATCTTTTGTGAATTACTGTTCCATTGTAAATTGAACTAGTCATTAAGGTTTTTTAACATTTCAATGGATGATTTTATTCCATCTTCATGAAAACCGTAACCAAAATAACTGCCACAAAAAAGAATATTTCTTTTATTTTGCAAATTTTTAAGCTTGCTTTGATAATTTAAAGCAGATTGATCAAAATATGGGTGGGTAAATTTTACCTTTTTTAAAATTTTAGTCTCATCAATTTCAAAATAGGGGTTTAGTGTAAGGAATATATTTTTTTCGCACTCTAAATTTTGAAGTAAATTTAACCAGTAAGTGATCGAATTTTTTTCAGTTTCATTTTCCTTCATAGATGAGTTCCAAGAACACCATGCATTCTTATTTCTAGGCATTACTGACTCATCTGTATGTATATAAGCAAAATTTTCTTTATAATTAAAGTTAGATAAAATTTCTTTTTCTTGATCGGTTGGATCTTCAATCATTGACAAGGCTTGATCAGCATGAGTTGCGATGATTACTTTATCGTAATCAAAAAATTCATTTTTTCCACCATAATACAAATCAATACCATTTATTTTGCTTATGATCTTGTTAACTTTATAATTCTTAAAATATTCTCCACTAATTTTTGAAAGAATTGTTTTTACATAAGACCTGCTTCTATTTGAAACTGTATACCATTGTGGTCTATTCTTAAGTTTAAACAATCCATGATTTTGAAAAAATTTTAAAAAAAATTTCAAAGGCATCTTATTTGCCTCAAATGGTGGCATAGACCAGATTGCTGACACCATAGGTATTAAATGATAATTGATAAATTCTTTAGAAAGATTATTTTTAACCAAATAATCACCTAATGTTATTTCCTCATTTAAAGTATTAAGTTTATCGGATTTTTTATAAAATTTTATGATATCAAAAAACATTTTCAAAAATCTAAAATTAAATAAATTCATTTTATTAGAAAAAATTCCGTTCAATCCTTTTCCACAATATTCAAAATTCGAATTTTCTACTGACACAGAAAAAGACATATCGCTTTTTTCAATTTCAATCTTATTTTCCTTAAAAAAATTAATTAAATTTGGATAAGTTTTAAAGTTAAATACGATGAAACCTATATCCACTGGAACTTTTTTGGTTCCAATCGTTAAATCAATTGTGTGGGAATGACCACCAAAGTGGTCTTCTTTTTCAAATAAATCTACATGATTTTTTTTTGAGAGATAATAAGCGGCACTTAGACCTGAAATTCCTGAACCAACTACAGCAATTTTCATCAATAATTATGCAGCATCTTCTTTAAACTCATCCATGCTTGGACATGTACAGAAAATATTTTTATCACCATAAACATTATCTACTCTAGCTACTGGTGGCCAAAATTTATTTATTTTTAAAAATTTAGCTGGATAAGCAGCTTGTTCTCTGGAATATTTATGTGTCCAATTATCAGAAGCTAGCTCAGTGTCAGTATGAGGAGCATTTTTGATTGGATTATCAACTTTATCAAATTTACCAGTCTTAATAAGATCTATTTCTTGTTTAATCTTAATTAGCGTATCACAAAACCTATCTAGCTCTGACAAGTTTTCACTTTCTGTAGGTTCAATCATCATTGTTCCAGCTACAGGCCAAGACATTGTTGGTGCATGAAAACCAAAATCAATTAATCTTTTTGCAATATCTTCCTCTGTAATACCTGTTTCTGATTTAATCGATCTAATATCAATTATGCATTCATGTGCAACATTGCCATTAGAACCTTTATACAAGATTGGATAATGATCCTTAAGTCTTTCAGCAATATAATTTGCATTTAGTATTGCAACTTTTGATGCAAGTTTTAATCCCTCAGATCCCATCATTTTTATGTACATCCAGGAAATTGACAAAATACTTGAGCTTCCCCATGGAGCAGCGGACACAGCCCCAATTCCTGTTGCGGGACCACAATCTTTTACAACTGGATGATTTGGCAGATAAACTTGAAGATGTTTTTTACATGCAATAGGGCCCATGCCTGGTCCACCTCCCCCGTGAGGTATACAAAATGTTTTATGTAAATTTATATGACAAACATCAGGACCAAAGTTTCCTGGTTTAGCAATACCAACTAATGCATTCAAATTTGCTCCATCCATATAAACTTGCCCACCATGGTTATGAATCAATTCGCATATATCCATAATCTTTTCTTCAAATACTCCATGAGTTGATGGGTATGTGACCATTAAAGCTCCTAAATTTTCAGAGTGAAGCTCAGCTTTTTTCTTTAAATCATCAAAATCTACGTTACCTTCTTTATCACAATTAACTACAACTACTTTCATTCCAACCATTTGTGCGCTTGCAGGATTTGTTCCGTGTGCTGAACTTGGTATTAAACATATATTTCTATTTTCATCACCTCTATCTAAATGATATTTTCTAATTACCATCAATCCTGCATATTCACCTTGAGCACCGGCATTTGGTTGAAGTGAAACTCCTGAAAAACCAGTAATTGATCTCAACCAATTTTTTAGATCTGTGAACAATGTTCGATACCCCTCCATTTGCTCAATAGGGACAAAAGGATGAGGCTCAGCTAATTCTCTCCATGAGATAGGTATCATTTCTGCAGTAGCATTTAATTTCATTGTGCACGAGCCTAAAGCTATCATAGTTCTATTAAGTGCTATATCTTTATCCTCTAACTTTTTCAGATATCTAAGCATTTCTGTCTCAGAACGATATGAGTTAAAAACAGGATGTTCTAAATATTTAGAAGTTCTCAACAAACTTTTTGGTAAATTGGGTAAGCTTACTGTTGGATCTTCTTTTTTTATAGACTCCGCTGCATTAAAAATTTTTAATAGTTGGTTTACTCTATAAACATTTTTTTTCTCATCAAAAGACACAGCAAGCATTTCAGAGTTTACTTTTCGAATATTAACTTTTTGATTTAAAGCATTTTTATAAATTTGATCAGTCTTTTCTTTGGTAATAATAGTGACTGTATCAAAAAAGTAATCAGAATATATTTCGTATCCAGATTGTTTTATTTTATCAGCAAAATTTTTTGCTAATTGAGAAACTCTCTCAGAAATTTTCTTAATTCCTTCTGGACCATGATAAATGGCATAGGCTGCTGATACTATGGCTAACAAAGCCTGAGCGGTGCAAATGTTACTTGTAGCTTTGTCTCTTCTAATATGTTGTTCTCTAGTTTGTAGTGACAATCTATAAGCCTTGTTTCCATGTCTATCTACTGAAACACCAACTATTCTACCTGGCATAGATCTCTTAAATTCATCTTTCGTTGCAAAAAATGCTGCATGTGGTCCTCCATAACCCATTGGAATACCAAATCTTTGTGAACTGCCAACTGCAATATCAGCCCCAAGTTCCCTAGGCGTTTTAAGCTTAGCAAGCGCTAAAAGATCACAAGCTAAAATAGCTTTACCATTTTTTTTATGAATTTTACTTATTGCCTCGCTTGGATCTTTAATATCTCCTAAAGTCCCGGGATACTGTAATATTCCACAAACAATATCCTCTTTTAATTGTTCTAAAACTTTATCTTCATTTCCAACAAGAACTTTGAGACCCATAGGTTCTGCTCTAGTTCTTATAACATCAACAGTTTGAGGGTGGCAATTTTCTGAGACAAAAACTAAATTACTGTCACTTTTATCAAGTCTATAACTTAAACCCATAGCCTCTGCTGCTGCTGTACCCTCATCAAGTAAAGATGCATTTGCAATATCCATTCCTGTAAAGTCAACAATCATTTGTTGGAAATTTAAAAGCATTTCCAATCTTCCTTGTGCTACTTCTGGCTGATAAGGTGTATATGAGGTATACCAGCCTGGATTTTCTAATATATTTCTTAAAATTACATATGGTGTATAAGTTCCGTAATAACCCATGCCAATAAAATTTGAGTAAATTTCATTTTTTTTAGAAATTGCTTTTAATTTTCTTAATGCTTCATACTCTGAATTAGACTCACCAATATTAAGTTCACCCTTAAACTGTATTTTTTCTGGAACAGTATTGTTAATTAAATCATCTAATGATTTATAATTTAATTTTTTTAACATTTTAGATTGATCTTCTTCAGATGGACCAATGTGTCTTTTTATAAAATCTTTTTCAGAATTATGTAACATTAAGTATTATTCTCCTTTGCAAATTTATCATAGTCAACTTTGTTCATTAAAGAATCCATTTCAGATTTATCTTTTATTTTTAATTTAAAGAACCAAGCAGAATTTTCAGGGTCTTGATTTATTTTGGATGGATCATCTACAATTTCTTGATTTGTATCAACAATTTCACCACTAACTGGAGTATAAACATCACTTGCAGCTTTAGTAGACTCAACAACTCCTGCAGTGCCATCTTTTTCAACATTAGAACCTTTCTCAGGTAGCTCAGCAAACACAATATCTCCTAGCATTTCTGTTGCAT